>JAFUAR010000114.1 GCA_017460585.1 Clostridia bacterium | reverse complement strand
TCACCAGCTGCAAACGCCACGCTGGACACAAGCAGCATCATCGCAGCCAGAACCAAGGCCACAAGAGTTTTAATCTTCTTCATGTTCTTCGTCCTTTCTTGTTCAAAAAAACTTGTTTCAGGAAGGAATAAAACTTAGATTTCGAACCTCAAAACCTGCACTTAGCGTAGTAACAAGTTTTCCTTTCACTCTGCTCCTATATTCACCCGCAAATTCCGATTCTAATTATCAACATTGACAATCCCCATTCAATCGTTTATAATCAAAATGTAAAGCAACTCCGATTCTCTATTCGGTTTTCAGGCATTCGCTCTATGATTCGAAGGGAGGTATATCAATGGCAAATATTCCTACTCCGCACATTAACGCGAAACTGGGCGATTTTGCTCCTACGGTGCTCATGCCCGGCGATCCGCTCCGGTCGAAATATATCGCGGAGCATTATCTGGAATATCCTGTACTGGTCAACAATGTGCGTGGGGTACAGGGCTATACGGGGCTATATTGCGGCAAACGCGTTTCTGTAATGGCTTCGGGTATGGGTATGCCTTCCATCGGCATTTATTCCTATGAACTATTCAATTTTTATGGGGTGGAAAACATAATTCGCGTGGGATCAGCCGGTTCCATCAGCGAAAAGCTTGGGCTTCGCGACATTGTTGCAGGCATGAGCGCGTATACAACCTCGAATTATGGCTATTCGTATGGATTTAGCGGCGCGATGGCTCCATGCTGCTCCTATTCGCTGTTGAATAAAGCGGTAGAAGCGGGAAAGAGACTTGGGCAGGCAGTGGTACCCGGTCCCGTATTGTCAAGCGACGTGTTCTATGAGACTGGCGGGGGAGAGACCGCATCCGAGAAAGCAAAAAAGCTCGGAGTACTCTGCGTAGAAATGGAAGCCTATGCGCTGTATCTGAATGCCGCCGCGGCGGGAAAAAACGCATTGGCGCTGCTCACCATATCCGACAGTATGTTGACCGGCGAAGCGCTCTCAGCAGAAGAGCGGCAGAATTCATTTACGAAGATGATGGAGATCGCACTGGAGATCGCTTAGTCGATTTGATCGATTTGGGGAAGAGCTGAGACGCTCTTCCTTTTTTTTGTTTATTCCTCTGAGTATCGCTCGCGAAATTCGCGCGGCGTACAACCCACTTGCTTGCGAAATACCTGAATGAAATGACTCTGTGAGCTGAATGCGAGCGTTGCGCTAATTTCGGAATAGGGAATATCCGAGAAACGCAGCATATTGCGAGCAGCCTCCATACGCTTATTCAAAATATAATTTGATATCGATACGCCTGCCTCACGACGGAACAGCGTAGATAGATAGCTGGGGCTCAAATGCACGTATTCTGCAATTGCTATGAGACGAATGGGCTGGTGCAAATGTTCATAGATATAATCCATAGCACGGGCGACGCTGCGAGAATAAACCTGCTTTTGATCGAGCAAAGCGACCTGAGAGGTGTAATAGCCAATCATTTCCGTATGCAAAGCGCGAACGGATTCTACATCGGGGAGCAAATCCATGCGCTGGATATACAGATCGGAAATATTGTAGGCACGCTCAGAGTCCATGCCGACAGAAATGGCGGCACGACTGGCAAGCGTTGCGCTGGCAACAAAAAGATATTTGCAGTTGCGCACGGGATCATCGGAAACATGTCCGGGCAGATCGGAGGCGAAGATTCGCTTTGCCTCTTCTACCGCGCGCATATCGCCCGCCTTTAATAGCTCATACTGATAGGAGTCTTCATTTTCAGTGTGATGGCGAATGCCCTCTTCACGCTGCACATATTCCATGTAGCGCAGTTTGCGCTCGTTTTCATGCGCCATATTATTCTCCCGATTTATAAAATGCTTCGCGCAGCGCCGCGCTCCAATCTTCGCACACAGATTAGGCAGGTAGGTACGATGTAAAGCGTTGCGAGAATCCACGCGGACTGATCGGTAAAGCACACAGCATTGAAGCCAAAGCGTGGTACCAGCGTGGTGCTGACCGCTACACGGGCGACCATTTCCAGTACGCCGGATATCACCGCGAGACCGGTAAAGCCTAAGCCCTGCGTAGTCATGCGCGCAATAGCGAGGAATCCGATCACCCAGTAGAACATACCGAGCGCACGCAGATATTGCGCGGACGCGTCCAATACATCCGGAGCGGTGACAAATATGGTGGAAAGCGGTCTTCCAAGGAATATAAGAATCAACCCCGCGAATGCGCCATAGATCACACCGGTTTCAAAACCAATGCGCAGCCCCTGACGGATGCGTGTGAACTGTTTTGCCCCCAGATTTTGACCGCAAAAAGTGGAAACGGCAATGGAGAGCGCGTCAAATGGACACATGGCGAATTGTTTGAGCTTCATTCCCGCAGTAAAGCCGGATACATATACGCTGCCTAGCGCGTTGTTGGAGGATTGCATTACCATGCTTCCAATAGCGGTGATAGAGGATTGCAGCCCCATGGGCACACCCATGAGCAGCATATTGCGCGCCGTATCCGGCTGAAAGCGCATATCATCGCGGGTGAGCCAGAGCGTGGGCACATGGCGCAGTATGTATATTCCACACAGTATGCCGCTCACCGCCTGCGAAACAATGGTTGCCAGCGCCGCGCCGGTCACGCCCATATGCCACAGGAGAATCGACATTAAATCCAACACGATATTGAGTACTGTGGAAAGCGCAAGGAATAGAAACGGCGTTCGGCTATCGCCAATGGCGCGCAGTATACCCGAAAGCAGGTTATACAACAGAGTAAAAGGCAACCCAAGGAATATGATTAACAGATAGGAATAGGCGTTTTCATAAATATTATTCGGCGTATGAAGCAGGTGCAGTATTCCTCCGCAGGCGATGGCACATACCAGCGTGAGAATGCCGGCAATCCACGCCGATAGGATTAGCGCATGGTATGCGCAGGATTTCAGCGCCTTATGATTGCCCGCGCCAAAATGCTGCGCAATGGGTACCCCAAATCCGGAGCAGGTACCAATGGAAAATCCCAATACCAGAAATTGTACGCTGGAGGATGCGCCTACGCCCGCCAGCGCGTTTTCACCAAGACAGCGACCAACGATTGCCGCATCTACAATACTATAAGTTTGCTGAAACAGATTTCCCAGCAAAAGCGGCAGTGCAAAACGCAATATTTGGGGCAGGGGACGTCCTTCAGTCAAGTTACGCACGAGCAAAGCCTTCCTTCCAGTGAATCTATGCTCATTGTAACCAATGCAGGGAATCTGTCAACTGCGAACGCGTGAATTCGGTAAAAAGGTTGCAATGAATCAATAAGCCGTGCCCTTGGCAAAGGTCTGCGTCGGGCACGGCGAAGCGGAAAAATTACTGAATGACCGCAAAGGATTGCGCGGGAAGGTGCAAAATGCCGTTTGAAAGGGAAACATCTCCAATACTATAGAGAACACTTTTTCCTTTCTCAGGCAATTCTACGGTTGCTTCCTGCGCGGAAGGATTGATTGCGAGAGTCAACGTTCCACGCTGGTAGACAAAGGGATGATCGGGCTCGGCACACACTACTCGGAATTCAGCGTCCGCCTGCAAATCCTCTTCTTGATGACGGAGCGCAAGCAATGCACGCACAGTGTTGAGAAGGGAAGCGGGATCGGACTCCTGCGCTTCAACCGTAGGTGCATCGGGCGCGTCGTCTACGGGCAGGTACAGCGCATCCGCTTGCGCGTCGGAGAAACCCAGATTTTTGCCGCTGCTCCACTGCATGGGCGTGCGCGAACCGGTGCGGAAATAGCCGCCCTCCTTCGTAGGAAGCGACAGATAGCGCATACCAATCTCATCGCCATAATAGAGGAAGGGCACGCCGGGCATGGTAAACAGGAACGCATACGCGAGCTTGAGCTCGTTCACATCCAGATTGTAGCGCGGACGCACGGTATCATGGTTGCAGGTCAGCAGAGAAATATAGCCGATATTCCGCGTATCTTCATACCAAGAGAGGTATTGATCGGTAAAGCGGCGAATATCGCGCGCCTGAGCATCCTTGCGGAAGTAGCTGTTATCCTCCTTTTCGAATAGACCGGGCATACCATAATCGCGCATCAGGCTGGAGTAACCGCCCTGCTGCGGATGGTTCAGGCAAAAGTCCATATCGTAGCCCGCACGCAGCGCCAGCGGCGGATTGCTCCACTCGGATACCATCGCCGCGTCGGGATATTCCGCATCCAGCATTTCGCGCACATTGCGCCAGATAGCGCTCGTGCCGCTCTTTTGATCGTCATCGTATTTAACGAGCGACGCCGCCATATCTACGCGGAAACCGTCGCAACCATGCGACAGCCAGAAGCGCATTACATTCTTGATCGCCTCGCGCGTAGCAATGGCATCCGGATGGTCAATGCCTAGCTGCCACGGCTCTTTCGGCTTCAAGAAGCCGTAGTTCAATGCGGGCTGGCATTTAAAGAAGTTCAGGATATATGTCGCGCTGCGTTCGCTTTCGCCGCCGATATAGGGCAGATCCTTTGCGCCTTGGAAACAGAAATCCGTCCAAATATAGCGGTTGGTAAATTCATTCTTTTCAACCTTCTGGCTCTGGCGGAACCATTCGTGTTCCTCGCTGGTATGCCCTGGTACCAGATCGAGCAGCACGCGAATGCCGCGCTTGTGTGCTTCGCCAAAGAGGCGATAAAGGTCGTTGTTGTCGCCATAGCGCGACGCGACCTTGAGATAGTCGCGCACATCGTAGCCCGCATCCTTAAAGGGAGAATCAAAGCAGGGATTGATCCACAGCGCGTTACATCCGAGCGAACGGATGTAATCCAGCTTTTCAATGATACCGTTGATATCGCCTATGCCATCTGCATTGGTATCGCGGAAGGATTGGGGATAAATCTCGTAAAAGACAGCGTCCTTGAGCCATTGTGCAGCCATGTGCTTTTTCCTCCTAGATGATATTATTTCGCGGCGTGCCCGCCGAATACCTGAAATTCCATGCCATCCAGCTTGCGATCGATCTGCTGGATTTCTTCACTGGTGAGCGTTATATCGCCCGCCGCGAAGTTCTCCTTCAATCGTTCGATCTTCCTACTGCCGGGGATGGGCACGATATAGGGTTTCTTGTTGAGCATCCATGCCAGAGAGAGCTGACTCATGGTAATGCCCTTTGCTTCGGTCAAAGTGTGCATATAATCGAGCAATACCTTCGCTTTCGCGAAGCCTTCCTCGGTATATTGCGGCATATTCGCGCGATAATCCTGTTTACCCTCGAAGGTTGAGCTGGAAGAATACGCGCCGGTCAATATACCGTTTGCCATTGGCGAAAACGCCACGTAGGCGATATTCAATTCATCGCACACAGGAAATAGACGTTCATGCCAGCGCGCCATCATGGAGTACCGGTTTTCAATGGCTGTAACGGGACAAACCGCGTTAGCGCGCCGCAGGTATTCCTCGGTGGTTTCTGAAATGCCCCAATAGCGAATCTTGCCTTCGCGAATTAGGTCCGCCATGGTTTCGGCAACAGTTTCCGGAGCGACCTTCGGATCAATGCGATGCTGATAGTATAGATCTACATAATCCGTATTCAGCTTGCGCAGACTGCCTTCCAGACTTTTGCGAATGGTCTGTGGGGAAGAATCGAGCCGCAGCGAGCGATCGGAATTATGCGAAACGCCCATCTTGGTAGCGATGACCACATCGGATCGAACGCCTTTCAGCGCTTTTCCAACCAATTCCTCGTTATACGAGATGGAGCCATCCGGATATTCTCCAGTGTAGGCTTCCGCCGTATCGAAGAAATCGTAGCCGATATCGAATGCCTCGCGCAGCGTTCGAACGGCGGTAGCTTCATTTACAGGATCGCCGCTCGCATGGGAAAAGCCCATGCAGCCCAACCCCACCGGATGTACTGTGAGCGCGCTTGTACCCAGAGTTCGTTGGAGCATACTCTATAATCCACCTTCCCAAAGAGTTTGGTTTCAAATTCCATGCTTTACTCGCTGGCGTTCTTCGGCTGCTTTGGCGTCGTTAAAGCGATCCAGCGTACCCACCAGATAACCGGTGATTCTGCGAATTCGTTCGAAAGAGCGGTGTCCCAAATTGGTGCGTACATCCGCAAACTCACCGTCGAATTCAATCTCCATGGAAACCGGTTCTACGCCGTATTTCTCAGTTGCCCACTGAACGTATGCCTTCTCTTCTTCCGGCGTAATGCTTCCGTTGATGACCTTAACTTCTGTCATGCTTCGTTCCCTCCTGAAATTGGATTTTCTTTTTGGATTTGTTCGACCAGTCGTTGAATTCTTTCACGCGCCTCACTCTGGCGAAGCGCTTCATCGTTTGGAGAAGCGGGCGTATCGCCCATTATCGATACGAACTGACTTACCTTGAGTCCAAGCGCATCCTGCATTTCCTGATCGGAACCACGCGGGGAAACCAGATAGTAGCATAGCAGGGAATCCTTTTGCCCGATTCGATGCGCTCGATCTTCCGCTTGTGAATGCACCGCGGGGGACCAGTCCAATTCGCCGAATACCACACAGCTCGCGCGCTGCAGATTGAGTCCGCTGGCGGAACGCAACGATATGCAAAGCAGATCTGTTTTGCCATCCATAAAGCGGGTTACAGCCGCATCCTTTTGTTTGTCGGTTTCACGCCCTGTAATAAATCCCGGATGCCAGCGTTTGAGTTCGCGCTGGTAAATATCCATTACGGCGTGATGATGCGCCATAAGCAACACTCGTTCGCCGCTTTCCAGCAGCGCATCCACAAATGCGCATACAAACGGTGCCTTCGCCACACCGGTCGCCTGACGCTGCTGCTGGCAGATCGCGTCTTCTATGATTGCCCGCTGCGAGGGAGCATCCGTTTGGCGAAGCTTAACGAGCTGCGTGGCGACGGGTGCCATAAGCGCGCGATAGACCTTGTCGTCCCAATCAATTTCCTGTACCAGCCTTCGTTTTGGTGCGAGCTCTTCTAATACGTCGGACTTGAGCCTGCGCAGCATCATTCCTTCCGAACGCAGGTAATCGCCCAGCAGCTCGGGCTTTACGACCATTGCAGTATTATAGCCGTAGCACCATTCGCGTGAGAAGCTCTCCCAGTCGCCCAAAAAATGGAAATCCAGTATATTAACGACGTTCCATATTTCTCCGCCCTGATTGTAAATAGGCGTTCCAGACAGACCGATGGCGTTTTCGCACGATTCGGATAGCAGACTGGCGGCGGAATACTTGCCGGTACCATTGTGGCGAAGCTCCTGAACTTCATCGAATATTACGGTACGGAAGCTTAATTCCGGCAATACATCCTTCCAGCCGCGCAATAGCAGATAGTGAATAATATAAATATCCGCCTCGGGTAGAGCGTAGGGAGTAAGACCGCGAATAATATGAACGCGAACATTGGGCAAGAAACGCCCGATTTCCCGCTCCCAATTGCGGATTAGATGAGGTGGCACCACTAAACAGCAAGGATATGCCGCCGAAATGGAAAGAAACGCGAGCGCTTGCACCGTTTTCCCGAGCCCCATTTCATCCGCCAGCAGACAACGCCGCGACGCCAGCAGAAAAGAAAGCCCTGTCTGCTGATATGGCAGCAATGTGCCTGAAAAGCTCTCGGCAGGTGGTGAAACCGGCTCCGGTCTTAAAAACCATTCCTCACGCCGCGTAGCGTATTCACGCGCCTCTTCTATAGCGTTTTCCCACCGAACTCGGTCGCTTTCTTTAATCCGAAGCGGGTAGCGCAGCATGAGCCAGTTTAAATCGCCGATGATTCGGCGATGCGCGGTAAATCTGGCAACGCCACGCCCACGTCCGTCGCAGCCGGGAAAGAGGCGCTTGGCGAGTTCGGTTACGCAAGGATCACCCTTGATTGTCCAACATTTCGAGCGACGATTATAGCTGAGTTCGCCATAGGTATGCCCATCTGCAGAGGGGTCGCGCAGATAGGCGGGATAACCCATCATGGAAGCGCCACCCCCCATAGCTTGTTGAGACTCAAGCATACAATCGGCTTGCCGAGTATCCGTTCCGGCAGCAAAACGCTTTGCTGCGTCACGATAATTGCGCCATGAATTGCGTCATATTCCAGATATCGCGCAAGCTGCTTGCGCAGTAGAGAAGGGGTCGGTCGTCCTTTCTTTACTTCGATGCCGATATCGTCAACCATGAAATCAATGCGGCAGCGCGCGCCAAGTTTATATTCATGATGCGCTTCCAATCCAGCGCGTGTCAGCGCGTTTGCAATTAATTTATGTAAGTCGTATTCGCCCGGCGCAGCTGGAGAACGGATGCCATACAGCGCGCTTTTAATTCGAGCCATGCGCGATTCTATCGTTTCCAATGATTTACCTCTTATTCCAGCAATCGATATAGTTCCTGCGGCAGCGGGCTGACACATTCAATGCGAGCTCCGGTTCGAGGTTGGGAGAGAACGATTCGGTGCGAGTGCAACGCAAAGCGCCCCGGCAAACTTTGTAATTCGCTTCCATATAGGAAATCACCGGCGACTGGATGCCCAATGGCACTCAGATGTACGCGGATTTGGTGTGTTCGACCGGTTTCCAATTGTAAGCGAAGCAACGTACGTCCACCGCCATGCATAATTGCACGGTAGTGCGTGCGCGCAGGCTTTCCATTTGCAGCAACGATTCGGCGAATGGTTGCACCTTCCGCTTTGGCAATGGGCATATCGATACACCCATCTCCTTGAATTAAGCCCTCGACAATGGCGAGATAATCGCGATAAAACGTACCAGAATGCAGCTGCTTTTGCATAAGCGCTGTGGAATATGCGTGCATTCCCGCTGCCATTAAGCCGCTCGTCCCTTTATCAAGCCGATTGACCGGATGATATACATATCCTCGATCGCTCGAAAAAAACGAAGCTAGTCGGTTTTCAAGTGTTCCTACGGGCTGCTTTTCGCTGCATTGGCAGGCGAGCGGCGCGGGTTTATCAATAATCATGAGATCATCGTCGCGATAAGCAAACGACACGGGAAGTTTTTCCTCAATTACCGCGCGATTGCCTTCATCCGGCAAATCCGCCTCGATACAATCTCCTGCCTGAAGTACATAATTTGCGCGAACCTGTACGCCGTTTACCCTAATCTCATTCGTATATTTGAGCTTCGAGAACGTTCCGTACGATATGCCGAACGTGCTGCGCAGATAATATTTTATCAAACGACCATGATCCTCTTCCGAGACAACAGCTCGCAACGGCTCCATCGTATATCTCCCAACTGTTCCTTTACCTCCATTATATGCGCTGGTTGGGGAAATAGCAAGCGATAATTCGCTTTACAATTGAATCGAGCTTGTGCTACAATGCTTTTATCAAGTTTCCAAGGAGGAAATAGGGCTATGCAAGAAATTCAACGTTCGTGCGATGCACTTCGCAAGGTGCGCATTATTCCAAATTATACCGAAATGGCGACCGGCTCTGTGCTTGTGGAGTGTGGTAGAACGCGAGTGATTTGCACGGCTTCGGTGCAGGAGGGCGTACCGCCTTTTTTGAAAGGACAAGGTCGAGGTTGGCTTACGGCCGAATACGCTATGCTGCCTGGCGCAACGCCACAGCGCAAGGCGAGAGACGGCGTAAAGAAGGATGGCAGGAGCGTAGAAATACAAAGACTGATTGGTCGCTCGCTCCGCGCTGCCTGTGATTTATCGCGTCTTGGCGAACGCACTGTATATATCGATTGCGACGTGATTCAAGCAGATGGCGGTACGCGCACCGCATCGATCACCGGCGGTTTTGCGGCGCTGTGCCTGGCGGTAGATCGCCTCATGAAGGAAGGTATTCTCATGGATTCGCCCATCATTCGTCAGGTAGCGGCAGTATCCGTTGGCATCGTGCAGGGAGAATGCACGCTCGATTTGGAGTATGCGCAGGACAGCAATGCGCAGGTGGACATGAATATCGTCATGACGCGCGATACGAATGGCGAACTTGGCTATGTGGAGCTACAGGGTACGGGAGAAAAGCGATGTTACAGCCGAAATGAGCTGGATCGACTGCTAGCGCTAGGGGAAAAGGGTATATTGGAGCTAATGGAAGCGCAGAGGATAGCCTTGGGCGATGCAGAGAAAGTCATTTGCAAAAAGCCCGTACTCGCTCTGGCAAGTAATAATTTTGGCAAGCTCAAGGAGCTTCGGGCAATGCTGGGGGATTCGTTCGACGTACGTTCTATGCGCGACCTCGGTATTGTGCTCGACGTAGAGGAGATAGGGGAGACGTTCGAAGAAAACGCGCTGCTAAAAGCGCAGGCATTGATGGAGCTGACGCACTGTGCTACGCTCGCGGATGATTCTGGTCTGTGCGTAGACGCGCTGGGTGGGCGTCCCGGAGTACATTCCGCACGCTATTGCGGCGTACATGGCGATGATGAGGCCAACAACCAGCTCTTGCTCAAGGAGTTGGAACAAATACCGGAGCCACGCAAGGCACATTACGGCGCGGCAATCGCGCTGTGCCGACCAGGACACACTCCCATTGTTGTTTATGGACGATGTGAAGGAGAGATTTTGCGCGAATATCGAGGAGAAGGCGGTTTCGGATATGATCCGCTCTTCTTTTCTAGGGATCTGGGCGAGACATTCGCAGAGGCTTCGGCGGAGCGTAAAAATCAGGTTTCCCATCGCGCTGCGGCAATTCGTGCGTTATTGACTGCTTTGGAGAGGGAAAATGACTAAACTGGGTTTGATTTCGGATTCCCATGGAGCGGCGATTCGTCTCGCTCAGTTTACCGATATCGCTACTCATGAGAAGTTCGACGCGGTGCTCTGTTGCGGCGATGGCGTATCTGATTACCGTAGTCTGTCTAAAAAACTTTCCATGCCGGTTTATTTCGTCGCTGGAAACTGTGATTATCAGGCGGATGTACCATGGGAACTACAGTTCGATTGGGAGGGTGTGCATTGTCTTATTGTGCATGGGCATTTATTTGCTTCAATTCGATATGACTTGACTGCGCTGAGCTACCGAGCGGATGAGGTAAACGCACAGGTGGTCTTTTACGGACATACGCATATTCCGAAAGTGGATTTAGTAGGTAAAACGATGTTTATCAATCCTGGTGCATTGAAGGACGGACGGTATGCCGTAATCGAGATCGAGAATGGAGCGATCCGTCCTAAACTGATGGAGTTGTAGCAATGGACGACACTTGGTGCATTCGTTCTGCCAGCGAGGCGGATTTGATTCGATTTTACCAATGGATTACTGTACAGTTCGAACCTATGGAGGTTAAGCCGCTGTCCGCAATATTGGAAATGCGTCGGACTGGACACTATCATGGATTGGGGCTTTGGAGCGATGAGAAACTGATCGGCTATATGTTGCTGGCGTATGAATCACAGGAAGAATGCGTGCTCATCGATTATTTCGCCATATTACCCAATTATCAAAACACAGGTTGGGGAAGCCTTTTTCTTCAAGAAGTGCGAAATTGTATGAAAGTTCCGGTATTGCTGGAGGTTGAAGATCCCGACTATATGGGCGATGCAGATTCAATAGAGACGGCGATGCGCCGTATGCGATTTTATGAACGCAATGGCTGTGTGCAAAGCAGCGTAAAGCTGAATTTATATGAAGTGGATTATGTGATTTTGCGCTTAAATCCTGAATTGAATTTAGAAAATACGGCGCTTAAAGATCGGCTGGACAGAGTATATCATATGTTTTTTCCAGAGGAAGTTTATCAAAAGCGGGTACGCTACCATGACTGAGCTTCAGATATCGTTCTCAACGTTTCATATCACTGCATTGGTTGAACGTTTTGATGGCAAAGCTCCAAATCTCTGGCTTCATATGGATTTAAAGGATATTCAGCCATTCATTCATGGCATGGCAGATTTCCAGTGGAACTGTGTCATTTTGGCAGGACACACTTGGGAACGCGATTTTAGCCCATGGAATACTGATCTGACACTCTGGGGAAGAAGCTTTTCTGGCGGAGGTAGAGAATATCTCACTCGGCTCACTGGGGAGATCATGCCTGCGATTTGCGAAAAATGCAAGCTTGAAAGCAATACTCATAGCATTATGGGCTATTCTCTGGCAGGGTTATTTTCGCTCTTTGCAGCCATGGAGAGCAAATGCTTTTCTGGGGCAGCTTCCGTATCAGGGTCACTCTGGTACCCCAATTGGCACAATTATCTATTACAAGCGAGTCATTTTCCTCAAAAAGCGTATCTTTCCGTGGGAGATAAGGAAAAGAAAAGTAGAAACGAAGCCTTTCGCAGCATTGAAGATAATACGCGCTTTACTTATGATATAATGCGTGAAAGAGGTACGAACGCTATATTTGAACTGAATTCTGGAGGTCATTTTAATCAGCCCATGGAGCGTATGCTTCGTGCGGCACAGTGGCTCACAGCACAAAAGGAATAAATTGGGACTTGCGCTCTTTCCTTAAGCTTCCGTAAACAACCTTGCCCAAATGTGACAATAATGCTATAATAAGTCAAACGGCATTGAAGGAGAGAGTACCCTCTGCATCGCAAGGTTTAGAGAACCGCCGGTTGGTGAAAAGGCGGTCCTTGCCCATAGGCGAAGTTCACTCTGGAGCCGCTGCGCCGAAATAAGTAAGCCCAGCCGGAGTCACCTTCCGTTACAGAGGTGAGAGATTGAATGAATATTCAATGAAGATCGGGTGGTACCGCGAGCGTTTAGCTTCGCCCCAAGTAAAGGGGCGGAGTTTTTTTCGGTTGAAGCATAGGGAAGGAGCAAAGATTTCATGGAAAATAAACTTCGCGAGATTCGAGAGCGAGTGTTGTCCGAATTGGAAGAGGCGAGAGAATCATCCCGTTTGGAGCAAATTCGCGTTGGCGTACTGGGAAAAAAGGGAGAACTGACGGGCTTGCTGCGCGGCATGGGTAAGCTGCCTGCCGAGGAACGCCCCAAAGTGGGTCAAATGGTCAATGAGGTTCGTCAGGTATTGGAGGACGCGCTGGAGCAACGTCAGCAGGAATTACGCGCCATAGAAAAAGATGCGCGACTGCGCGCCGAAGCAGTGGATGTTACCCTGCCAGGGCCTGAACGCAGCGCGGGTTCTTTGCACCCCATGAACATTGCACTCAATCGTATGATCGATGTGTTTGTTGGCATGGGATACGAGGTGGTCGAAGGATATGAGGTGGAATATGATCACTATAATTTTGAATTGCTGAATATTCCTAAAAATCATCCGGCGCGCGACGCGCAGGATACCTTCTATGTGGATGATAATATCGTGCTTCGCACGCATACTTCGCCTGTGCAGGCACGCATTATGACCACTCGCAAGCCGCCCATTCGCGTTATTTCTCCGGGTAGGGTGTATCGTGCCGACGAAGCGGATGCAACTCATTCGCCTGTATTTCATCAAATGGAAGGACTCGTTATTGACGAACATATTACCATGGGTGATTTGAAGGGTACCCTGGATGAATTTGCGCGCCAGATGTTTGGCGAAGGCATTTCTACCCGTTTCCGCCCTTCGTTCTTCCCATTTACGGAGCCTTCTGCCGAAGTGGATCTTACCTGCGCAAACTGTAAGGGGCAAGGTTGCCGTATGTGCAAGGGTACCGGATGGATTGAAGTACTCGGTGCGGGTATGGTTAACCCTAAGGTACTTGAAATGTGCGGCATTGATTCCAAAAAATATTCCGGTTTTGCATTTGGCATGGGTGTGGAGCGTATGGCGCTGCTCAAGTACAACATTCCGAATCTCCGCTATCTGTACGATAATGATTTGAGATTCCTGACCCAGTATCGCTGATCGGCTGAGGAGGGCGACAACATGAAAGTACCAATGAAATGGTTGAAGGAATATGTAGATATCGATATTTCTTCCGAAGAATACGCTAAGCAGATGATCATGACCGGTACCGCGGTCGAGGGCATCGAAGCTACAGGTGCTCAATTCGATAAGGTAGTGGTTGGCTATGTTGTCAGCTGTGTGGATCATCCCAATTCCGACCACCTGCATATTTGCATGGTAGACGTGGGGCAGGGAGAGCCTATTCAGATTGTATGTGGTGCGCCAAATGTGCACACGGGGATGCGAGTTGCAGCCGCGCTCGACGGCGCGCATCTGCCTGGCGGAAAAATAAAAAAGAGCAAAATGCGCGGCGAAATATCCAACGGTATGCTCTGTTCCGGTCCTGAACTTGATGTACCGGCAGGGCTCTATCCGCATATTGGCGATGAGGGTATTTTGGAAATCACCGAGGATGTTGCTCCGGGTACTGATGTGAAGGAAGTATTTGGTTTGGGCGATGATATTATCGATTTCGAAATTCTCGCCAACAGACCGGATTGTCTTTCGGTTTGGGGACTGGCGCGTGAAAGTTCCGCTGTGCTCAATCGCCATTTCATCATGCCCGAAATCGAAGTGGAAGCGAACGGGAAAGGACGTTTTGAAGATTACGCCACAGTGAAGGTGTTGGATGACGAAGCCTGCCGCCGTTACTGCGCGCGTGTCGTCACCAATGTGAAGATCGGTCCCAGCCCCAAATGGATGCGTGAATATTTGTATGGTGCGGGCGTTCGTCCCATCAACAATATCGTGGATATCACGAATTTCGTTATGCTGGAAACCGGTCAGCCAATGCACGCTTTTGATCTAAGCAAAGTTCGCGATCAGACCATTGTAGTACGCAAGGCGTACCCCGGAGAAAAGCTTGTCACACTGGATGGCAAGGAGCATTTACTGGATGAAACCATGCTGGTCATTGCCGATCACGAGCGGGCGACCGGTTTAGCCGGCATTATGGGCGGCGAAGAATCTGAAATTGTATCGGATACGGCAAGCGTTTTGTTTGAATCCGCCGCTTTCGAACGCGCAAACAATCGAGTAACTGCTCGTAAATTGGGTATGCGTACAGAGGCATCGGGGCGTTTTGAAAAGGGAGTAAATCCGGATGGTTCTCTGGAGGCTCTGGAACGCGCCTGTATGCTGGTAAATATGTTGGAATGCGGCGATGTAGTGCCGGGCGTGTTCGACCATAATCCCAATCCGGTTATGCCAAAGACTATAGAGGCGAGCGTGGAACGCATATGTCGTCGTAATGGCGTTGAGGTGTCCGGCGAGGATATGGAGGAAATCCTCAATCGCTTGTTCATTGATACGAACCTTTGCGATGGTGTACTGACTTGCGATATTCCTACCTTCCGTCAGGATATGGATTCTGACGCCGATATCGCCGAAGAAGTATTGCGTATGTACGGATATGATCACATACCTTCCACGCTGATGAACGCGGTAACCATGCCCGGTTATCGCAGTAAACGTATGATTTTTGCCGACCGAGTCAAGAATGCCTTGGTAGGTATGGGAATGTATGAAATATTGAATTACTCCTTTATAAGTCCCAAGTGGATAGACGCATTGGGACTCGATGAAGGTGACGCGCGTCGTGAGACGGTGCGTATTCGTAATCCTCTGGGTGAGGATACCAGCGTAATGCGAACGACATTGGTTCCTTCCATGCTGAATACTGTTGCCGGAAATTTGAACCGCGGTATTCCGGAAGGCAGGTTATTTGAACTATCTAAAACATTTTGGCCAAAGGGTGCAGGGGAGCTTCCCGAGGAGAAGAACGCATTGTGCATCGCGTTGTTCGGCGCGGATGTGGATTTTTACACTCTCAAAAACGCTGTAGTCTGGCTGCTTGCCGAATTTGGCGTAAAAGCTTCTGTAAAAGCGGAAGGCTGCGTATATTATCACCCGGGACGCAAAGCGACCTTTGAAGTGGATGGTAAGACCATTGCAATATTTGGCGAAATTCATCCGGATGTGGCGGAGCGTTTTGATATCGAAAAGCGCATATACATTGCTGAAATTGATCTGGACGCGCTTCAGGCGCTTGAAAAGGATTTTTACGGCGTGCGTCCTATTCCAAAATTCCCAGCGGTGACGCGCGATTTGGCGCTGGTGGTGGATGAGGAAGTCGGCGCAGGTACAATGATGGAAGCTATTCAAGGCGCGGTAAAGAATCTCGAAGAAGTGAAACTGTTCGATATTTATCGCGGAGTAAAGCTTGGATTCAACAGAAAATCCATTGCCTACAGCCTGACGTTCCGTGCACCCGATCGTACGCTCACGGATGAAGAGATCTCAACTGCAATGGAAAAGATACTCAAAGTGCTCAAAGAGCGTTTTAACGCAGAAATTCGCTCCTAAAGGAATCGGTTCGCGACAAGGACCGGACGAAATTAAATCGTCCGGTCCTAAGTGTTTTATGGATTTAAGAAAGCTGCTTCCTTAAAGGTTCTAGATCAATTTCCAAAGCCTCCTGAGTCTCCAATAAATGAAGCAGCTCGTTCAGAATTCTGCGTACACCGTTTGGCACATCACTTTCGGCATTCAGAGACATTACCGGATCGTGAATGGACTTGCGCAGCATAAACCACGCATTATCAATGCCTTCGTCTAAATTGAATAGTATGCGAACTCCTTCACGGTTATCTGGCGCAATACGCCATTCATGGTGCTCCAGAGTATGGGAGAGCACTGCCTGAATCACATCCCACGAGCTGTCGTCCGGATTTTCACCCGTTAGGTGCATACGTAGTTCCACGCTCTCCACCGGTTCATTGAGTTCATC
>JAFUAR010000113.1 GCA_017460585.1 Clostridia bacterium | reverse complement strand
GGAGATACGCGCTCGCAGGATTACGAGCGCCTGCGCGACAATCCTCGCCCGGGACACGCCGATTATCCCGCTTATGTGCGCTATTTGGGCGCCAACGATATTCGGGGCGGCGGACAGTTTTCCGGTCGTCTAACCGCCCCCATCTGCTTTGCGGGCGCGCTAGCGATGCAGCTAATGGAGCCGCGCGGCATTCGTGTAAAAGCGCATATTCAGTCCATTGCCGATATCGAGGATGAATCCCTCGATTGGACGCACCCCGACCTTGATCGCATCTCCGCCGACGATCTCCCCGTCGTCCATCCAGAGTCAGGCGCGCGTATGCGGGTGCGCGTTGCGGAAGCGCGTGCGGAAGCGGATTCCGTGGGCGGAGTCATCGAATGCTTCGCCACCGGACTCCCCGTCGGTTTAGGCGATCCTATGTTCGACGGAGTGGAAAACCGTTTGGCGAACATATTGTTCGGCATTCCCGCTGTGCGCGGCGTGGAGTTCGGCATGGGATTCAACGCCGCAAAACTCCGCGGGAGCCAGCATAACGATGCCTTCCAGATGGAATCCGACCGTATCGTTACCGAAACCAACCGTCATGGCGGCGTACTGGGCGGTATCACTACGGGAATGCCCGTTATCGTACGCGTCGCCATCAAGCCCACGGCATCCATCGGGCTGCCCCAACGTTCTGTATCCATTTCCGCGCATACCAATACCGAACTCATTGTAAAGGGACGACACGACCCGTGCATTGTTCCACGGGCGGTTCCCTGCGTAGAGGCGGCGGTCGCCATCGCGCTATATGATATTCTCTGCGAAAGGGGTATGGCTTTATGGAACTAAACAACATTCGCGCAAAAATCGACGATATTGACGATCGTCTTTCCGCCCTGTTCGTGGAGCGCATGACGACAGTCGCCGAAGTGGCGCTCAACAAACGCAAAACCGGCAAGGCAATCCGCGATCGTGCGCGGGAACGCGAGGTGATCAATCACGTGACCCTGCGAACAGGAGAAGAATACGCACCTTACATCAAGGATCTCTACAAGCTGATCTTCGAGCTTAGCTGCAACTACGAGGCTTCGCTCATGGTCCATCCCTCCTCTCTTGCGGAACAAATTCAAACCGCCTGCGCGCACTGTGAAGGCAAAAAGCTGCCCAATCGCGCGCTGGTCGCCGTGCAGGGCACGGAAGGCGCCTACGGACAGCAGGCATGTGAACGAATGTTCGAATATCCGGATATACTGTACTTTGATTCTTTCGACGGCGTATTCAACGCGGTGGAAAAGGGAATGTGCGAATTTGGCGTGCTCCCCATCGAAAACAGTACGGCAGGATCGGTCACTCAGGTGTACGATTTAATGGAAAAGCATTCCTTCCACATCGTCGGAGCGCGCAAGCTGCGCATCGATCACTGCCTAATGCGCCGCACCGGCGCGAGCGGACCCATTCGTGAAGTCGTCTCACACGAGCAGGCGCTTCGCCAGTGCAGCGGTTTCTTTGAACGAAATCCCGAATACGAACCTGTAGCTATGGCGAACACCGCGATCGCCGCTGAGTTCGCCGCTTCCACTCCGCGCGACGATATTGCCGTAATCGCTTCCAGCGTGTGCGCAGAGCTGTACGATTTGGAAATTGTTGAATCCAACATAAGCAACACCCCCAGCAATTATACGCGTTTCATTTGCATCAGCCGCGAGTGTGAAATCTATCCGAGCGCGCGCAAGGTATCCATCATGCTGAACGTACCGCACGAACCCGGCAGCCTAAGTCGCATACTATCTCGCCTTGCCATCGGCGGTGTCAATGTGTGCAAGCTGGAAAGCCGTCCCATGCCGGGATTGGATGGTGAATACCGCTTCTTCTTCGATCTGGAGGCGGATCTGCACGATGAGCGCATGGTACAGCTGCTCTGCGAATTGGAAGCGCGCACGCAGCGCTTCGTATTTCTGGGCGGCTACGACGAACGATGAGGAGATTGGCATGGAATTTGGATTGATCGGCAAGAAACTGGGGCACAGCTACTCCCCCATGATTCACGCGCGCCTTGGCGATTACGCCTATGAGCTATGCGAGATTCCTCCGGAGAATTTGGAGCGCTTTCTCAAAAGCGGAAATTATCGGGGCTTCAATGTAACCATTCCCTATAAGCGAGACGTGCTGCCCTATCTGAATGAAATTAGTCCCATAGCCCAAGAAATTGGCTGTGTGAACACCGTGATCCGGCGCGAAGACGGCGCGCTTTACGGGCATAATACCGATATCGGCGGTTTTATGCATATGCTGCGCCGCGCAGGCATCGATCCGAAGAATCGTAAAGCGGCGATACTTGGAAGCGGCGGCACCAGCTTAACCGCGCGCACCGCGCTGCGCCTGCTGGGCGCGAAAGAAATCGTCATCGTCTCAAGAAGCGGTCCGGTGAATTATGAATCGCTGCACGAGGTGCACTCGGATATTGAAATACTGGTCAACACCACGCCCGTCGGAATGTATCCCCACAATGGAGAATGTGCCGTAGATTTGTCGCGCTTTCCCAAATTGTGCGGC
>JAFUAR010000112.1 GCA_017460585.1 Clostridia bacterium | reverse complement strand
TATAATTATTCATGTGATACACTCTGTTATGCAATTGATATACATTGATTCAGGAGGATATCGACATGAAAATAAGCGCAAAGATTTTGGCACTTGTTTTGGCAATGGCGCTGCTGGGCGTAGCCGCGTTGGCGGAGGCGGAATCGCCCAAGCTCGCTTCGATTCAGGAAAAGGGAAAAATCGTGCTGGGCACGGACGCGGTATGGGCGCCCTTTGAGTACATTGGCGCAAACGGCGAGCCGACCGGCGCAGACGTAGAAATCGCGCAGTATATTGCCGACCAGCTGGGCGTGGAGCTGGAGGTTATGAACGTCTCCTTTGAAACGCTCACCACCTATCTGGTCAACGACGAGATCGATATTGTGCTTGCGGCGATGACCATTACCGAAGAGCGCGCTGAAACCGTGGATTTCTCCAACCCCTACACCGTAGCGGCGCAGTACATTGTGGTACCCGAGGACGACGATACCACCGTATACATCGATGATCTGGCAGGCAAGGCGATCGGCGTACATTTGGGCACCACCGGCGACTTCATTGCCAGCGATGAAGTCAACCTGCCCGACGGCGTGCTGAACGGCACCGGCGCGGTGGTTCAGCAGTACAAGTCCCTGCCCGACGCCGCGCTCGCCATGAAGAACGGCGAACTGGGCGCGATCATTTGCGATACGTTGATGGCGGAAAATCTGGTGGCGACCAATTCCGGTCTCAAGTGCTTTGAAATGGTCTACGCCAACGGCGATGTGACCACCGAGGAATATGGCATTGCAATTCGCAAGGGTGACGAAGCGTTCGTAAACAAGATTAACGAAATCATCGCCCCCATTGTGGAAGACGGCACCATTGACGGCTGGATTGTAGAACACACGGAGCTCGCTTCGCAGATCGACTAACACAATTGATTCAATTATTGCGAAACTACTCCATTCAAGCGGAGGGGAGCAATCCCCTCCGACTTCCTGTGTGAGGGATGAATATGCAAAGCTTTTTCGAATGGGTGAGCTATGAATTCAACCGAACCTTTATTCGCGACAGCCGTTGGACGATATTCCTATCCGGCTTGGAAAACACGCTGCTGATTACGCTGATCGCTTCGCTCATCGGCATTGCCATTGGCACGGTAATTGCCGTGGTACACAACATGGCGATATCGCGCGATGAACGCCTAAAGCGCAGCGCGGGCAGCATAGTGCTCACCGTGTTGGACAAGGTGCTTTCGTTCTATGTGGCCGTAATGCGCGGTACGCCTCTGGCCATTCAGCTGACGATTATGGCGTTCATCATTATGGCGGGCTACCCGAACAAGGTCGTGGTCTGCATGGTGGCGTTCGGGCTGAACTCCGCCGCCTATGTCTCCGAAGTGATTCGCGGCGGCATTGGCGCGGTAGATAAGGGACAGATGGAAGCCGGTCGTTCGCTCGGCATGGGGCGCATTAAGTGCATGAGGCTGATTGTACTGCCGCAGGCAATGGCGAACATATTGCCCGCGTTGTGCAACGAGGGCATCGCTGTGCTCAAGGAGACCTCGATTATCGGCTTAATTTCCGTTGTCGACCTCACCCGCGCCAGCGATCTTGTACGCTCCAGAACGCTCTCGCCCTATTTCCCGCTCATTTCCGTGGCAATTGTATACTTTGTGTTGGTATGGGGGCTTTCTCAGCTGGTCAACCGGCTGGAACGCCATATGAATAAAGCGAAAAACTAAATGAATCCATCAGGAGGGGAAAATATGTTTCAGCATACAATTGTAAGAACGCCCTGTAAAAACGTATTGGAGGGCATTACCTCTGCGCCCGAGCTCGGCAAGCCGGATTATGAGAAGGCGCTCCAGCAGCACGCCTGCTACATTGAAGCGCTGAAGCAGTGCGGCGTGGATGTGACCGTGCTGCCCGCCAACGACGAATACCCCGATTCCTGCTTTGTGGAGGACGTGGCGGTGCTCACTCGCAAGTGCGCCATCATCACCAATCCCGGCGCGCCTTCGCGCAACGGCGAAACGGCGGGTATTATTGACGCGGTCAAGAAGTTTTACACCGATATTGAATATATCCGCAACCCCGGCACGCTGGAGGGCGGCGATGTAATGATGGTGGGCGACACCTTCTACGTAGGTCGCTCCGCACGGACCAACGCCGAAGGGATTCGCCAATTCGGCGAAATTCTAAACAAGTACGGCTTTGAGTGCGTGGAAGTGCCGCTGGAAAAGGTGCTGCACCTCAAGACCGGCGTCAACTACATTGAAAACAATAATCTGCTGGTCTCCGGCGAGTTCATCGAAAAGGAATGCTTCCAGAAGTTCAACCATATCGTGATTCCGGAAAGCGAGGCGTATGCCGCCAACTGCATATGGATGAACGGTACGGTGATCGTGCCCGAGGGCTTCCCCACCGTACTCAAAGCGGTGCAGGACGCGGGCTACCCCACCATTACGGTAGATACCTCTGAGTTCCGCAAGATCGACGGCGGGTTAAGCTGCCTGTCCCTGCGGTTCTAACGTTACCCATTAAGGCGCGAATCGGCGGTCATATGACCGCCGATTCGCGCCTTAATGGGTAACGTTAGAACCGCAGGGACAGGCAGCTTAAC
>JAFUAR010000111.1 GCA_017460585.1 Clostridia bacterium | reverse complement strand
CGCAAGGACGGCGTGCCGATCAACGAGTCCGTGCAGAAGGAAATCACCACCGTGCGCGATGAGCTGGGTCTCACCCAGTACGTGTTCCCCTGGGAGAAGTAATTTCCTTCAATCCCCATATTCTATCCGCGCCCGATTGTGTTTACGCAGTCGGGCGTCGTCGCTTCTCGTTGCAAATTCATGCATCGCCCCATTGCAATCAACCTTCGGGAGGACGAAATGTTGAAACAGCTTTTATCTATACTTCTCATTCTAGCGCTCGTGCTGCCCGCGGCGACGTTGGGCGAGGAGGCGAGCGACGCGCTGCCCAATATCGGCGATACGGTGGAGGGCTTTACCGCAATCGACGTGCGCGATTTTCCGCTCGTGGGCGGCACCGCCGTGCTCTTTGAGCACGATCAAACCGGCGCCAAGCTCATGTATCTCGCCAATGATGATACCAACCGCACGTTTGATCTTACCTTCCGCACGCAGGCGATCGACAATACGGGTCTGCCCCACGTTTTCGAGCATTCTACCTTGGACGGTTCCGAAAAGTACCCCTCTAAGGCGCTGTTTTTTAATCTCGCCGCGCAGACCTACAATACCTTCATGAACGCCATGACCTATCCGCATATGACGACCTATCCCATCGCCAGCCTGTCGGAAAAGCAGCTGCTCAAGTATGCGGATTACTATACCGACAGCTGCCTGCATCCCACCATCATGCAGGATGAGAGCATTTATCGCGAAGAGGCGTGGCGCTATCGTCTGGCGAGCATGGACGACGCGCTCACCATCGAGGGCACGGTATATTCTGAAATGCTGGGCGCGCTCACGCTGGAAAGCATGGCGAACGCCAATATCTCCCGCGCCGCCTTCCCGGGCAGCATTGCGGGCAATATCTCCGGCGGCGATCCGGCGTATATTCCGGATATGACCTACGAGGCGCTCTGCGCGTATCACAATATGTATTATCATCCCTCCAACTGCATGGCGTTCCTGTATGGGCAGTTCGAGGACTACACCGCCTTCCTCAAGCTGTTGAACGACGCGTTCTCCGGCTTTGAAAAGCGCGAGTTTAGCTTTGAAGATCCCGACTATACGCCCATTGAAGCGCCGGTGGAGGAAGTGTACGATTTCCCCGTGGAAGCCTCCTCGGATCCTTCGAACGCTTCCGTAGTGTATTACGCGTTCGTGTGCCCGGGACTGCGCGAAAATCCCGAGCAGGAGCTTTTGCTCAATACACTGACCGACCTGATGACCGCGGACGCCTCGCCCATGGCGCAGTCCATTCGCAGGGCGATTCCTACCGGCTCCTTCGCCAGCTATATCGATACCATCGGTCCTGAGGATGCCATTATATTCGAAATCAGCAATGTGGAGCCCGAGGATGCCGCGACTTTCCGCGATACCGTGCAGGAAGGGCTGCGCCAAATTGCCGAGGATGGCTTCCCGCAGGAGCTGGTCGACGGCGTCATGGCTTCGCTCAATCTGGCGGTGAAGCTGGCGCGCGAGGGCAACGATGTGGGCGTGGAGCTCATTTGCAATATCGCCTATAGCGCGCTCGCCTCCGGCGACCCCTTTGATTATATGAACTATGTGGATGCGCTGAACCTTCTGGACGATTGGAACGCGCAGGGGCTCTACGCCAAAGCCGTGTCCGATTGGCTGCTGAATAGCCAAACCACCGCGCTGGCGACTACCCGACCGCTGCCCGGTCTCAAGGAGCAGAACGACGCTGCGCTGGCGGAACGCCTGCAAAGCGTGAAGGCGGAGATGGACGAAGAAACGCTGCAGGCGCTCATTGACCAAACCAACGCGACCGCCGAGGAGGAGGATACCTCCGCGTACGTTTCCCAGCTGCAGGCGGTGTCCGTGGATTCACTGCCCGAGGAGATTAAGCTCTATCCCATCGTGGATGAGGTGGGCGAAGACACCGTGCGCCGCATGAGCGCGGAGGCGGCGGTGGAGGATGTGGGTCGCCCCGTGCTGTGGCTGGATGCCTCCGGCATTGCGCAGGAGGAGCTGCACTGGTTTAGGCTGTACCTGAGTATGCTGGGCGAGCTGGATACGCGCGCGCACACGCGCGAAGAACTGGCGACCCTCATGACCCGCTACCTGAGCGGCAGTGAGACGCGCGTCTCCATTACCGGAAAGGGCGACGACTATCATCCGTGGTTGCGCGCGGGCTGGATTTCCATGGAGGACGATCTGCCGCAGGGTTACGACCTCATGTACGAGCTGTTGTTTGATACGGACTTTACCGATGCCTCGCGCCTTGCCGAGGTGTTGGATCAAACGCAGGCGAGCCTCAAGAGCAGCATAAAGCAAAGCCCCTATACGGCGGGTCTGTACCGCGGCGCGGGACATTCCAACGCCCTGTATCGCTACTACGATTATATGAACCTGCTCCCGTATTACGGATTTTTGAGCGATGCAAAAGCGCTGCTGGAGGCGGACGCGGAGGCGTTCATCGCCCATTTGACCAACGTGCAGGAAGAGCTGCGCAACCGCACCAATGCGGTCAGCGCATACGCGGGCAGCTCCGAGGGTATTGCGGTCAACCGTCCGCTGGCGGACGCCTTCCTAGCGCGGCTGGACGCGCGAGAGATCGCGCCGGTGCAGTACGATTTGCCCGTACCCGCGCAATCCGAGGGCATCGTGATCGATGGCGGCGCGCAGTACAACGGTTACGTGGCGAGCCTCGAGGAGGCGGGCTTGAGCGCCTACGATGGCGGCATGGACGCCATTACCGGCTTGGTCTACGACGCGTTCCTCATTCCGCTGCTGCGCGATCAGTACGGTGCGTACGGCATATTGCACGGTATCGACGAGGATTTGGGCGTGTATCTGCTCTCCTATCGCGATCCCAACGTGCGCGAAACCTTTGATGTGTACGATACGCTCGCCGAACGTCTCGCAACAATGAGTGTGGATCAGGATACGCTGGACGGCTATATTCTTTCCACCTATGCGGGCTACGCGCTGTCCTCCGGAGAGCTGACCGGCGCGGTGAGCGCGCTGGCCAATACGCTGGATGGGCGTACGCAGCAGGAGACGTTGGAGCGAATGCACGAGCTCAAGCAGGTCACGCCGGAGGCGGTGCAGGCGTTTGCGCCGGTCTACGCAAAGCTGGTGGAAAACGGCTATAAGGTGACCGTGGGCACCGCCGCGGCGATTCAGGAAAACGCCGATCTCTACGCGGCAATTCTGAATCCGCTGGGCGCGCAGGATGCTACGCAGATCGAGTTGGAGGATTTGCCCCAGGATCATCCCTCTTACGAGGCGGTGCGCTTCGTATTCGAGAATGGACTTATGCCGCCCGTCTCTGAATCGGCTTTCGGCGTGGATGAGGCAGCGACGGCGGGAGATCTGGCGGGCGCGCTGTACGCGGTGATCGGCGGCGACGCCGAGGCGCAGCAGGAGGCGCTGGATACGCTTGCGGAATACGAAATTATTCCCGCAGGTATGCAGATGGACGATGCGCTGACCGCCGTGCAGACCGACAGGCTTCTGGCGAACTTCAGCGAAGCCATAGGCTTGGAGTATGCGCTGGACGATACGCTGGCGGACGAACCGCTGACCCGCGCGGGGCTGGCGGAGGTGCTCGCCGCGTATATGGAGGCGCTTGGATAAACGCACTATGGGGAGCGAATTCCTTTGGGAGTTCGCTCTCTTTTTTGAGGGGAGGAACGATTGGATGGGTGTTTTTGACGGCGTAGCCGATACGCTCTATATTCCGCTGGCGGCGCGGGTGACCGCCTCCAAGCGCTTTCCACAGTATTTTTACGATGCGGCGGCGCTCCGCTTGGAAGCGGAATTGCCGAGCGACAGTATTCAAAAGAACGCCTCGGAATACTACACGCTGGCGTCCGTAGCGCGGTATCACAATATCGATGAAATGGCGCGCGGATTTGTCGCGGCGCATGGTGCGTGCGATATTGTGAATATGGGCGCGGGCTTGGAAACCATGCATTGCCGCTTAGCCGATACCGGAGCGACGTTTTACGAAATTGATATGCCGCGGGTCATCGCGCACCGCAGGCGGGCGCTGGGAATAGGGGAGAACGAGGTGTTGATCGGCGGCGATCTGCGAATGGGGGATTGGATGGAGCAAATCGAACTAAAGGGTGCAAAGCTGTTCGTCGCCTGCGGCGTATTCATGTATTGGCAGGAAGAAGAGGTGCGCTCGCTCATTGGCGCATTGCAGGCGCGCTTTGGAGGCTCCGAATTGGTATTTGACGCGATGAGCGCGTCCGCGTTGAAATTTGCCAACCGGCACGTGCGCAAAACCGGCAACGAGGGTGCGAAAATGGGCTTTTCCATCGATAATGCGCGTGCGTTTGCCCGCAGTAGCTGTACAGAGCTTTTGGAGTGTCGACCGTTCTTTCGCGATATACGCTCGTCGCTGGGCAAGCAGCTCAAGCTGTCTACGCGCATAAGTATGGCGTTTGCCGATGGGGGAATGGGCAAGCTGGTGCGCTTGCGGCTGTAATGCGCTTATTCAAGGCGCAGCGCGTCCATCACCTGTGCAATGTCGCCGCGGATGCAGAGCGTCGCGCGCTCGTCCACAGGGGTCTCCTCACGGTTGATGACTACCAGCGCGCGCCCATGGAAGTAGTTGAGAAACGAGGCGGCGGGTTCGACATTCAGGCTGGTTCCCGCTACGATCAGCAGATCGCAATTGGAGATTTCCCGGCACGCGCCCGTCTCCGTGGGCGCGTCCAGCGGTTCGCCATAGAGCGTGACCCAAGGCTTCACAATACCGCCGCAGTAATCGCAGCGGGGAATTCCTTTGCTGTGCAGCACCTTTTCCATGGGATAGAACTGGTTGCAGTCCATGCAGTAGTTTTGGTGCACGCTGCCGTGTATTTCGTAGACCAGCCGGTTTCCGGCGCCGCGGTGCAATCCGTCAATGTTCTGGGTCACAATGCCGCGCAGCTTCCCCGCCCGTTCCAGCTCCATCAGCTTTCGGTGCGCCGCGTTGGGCTGGGCATCCGGATGCAGCATATGCGCGCGGTAGAATTGAAAAAAGCGCTCCGGATGCAGGTAGAAGAACGATTCGCTCAGCATCATCTCGGCGGTCAAACCGTCGTATTCCCGCTGAAACAATCCTTCCTCGCCCCGAAAATCGGGTATGCCGCTGGCGGTGGATACGCCCGCCCCGCCAAAGAATACAATGCGCTTTGCGCGGTTTACGAGGGTTTGCAATTTTTCAATGGATGTGTTCATAGCGATTCTTCATCCGATCTTATTGGTTCAAATGAACCGTTCTTTTGGCGATATGCAAATTGCCCTTTACAGATTTTGTTACTGTTCAGCCTACGGCTTCACAGTATGTGGACGG
>JAFUAR010000110.1 GCA_017460585.1 Clostridia bacterium | reverse complement strand
CCTTTCCCCTGTAACCCCTATCCCCCCTATAATCCCCCCAGAAGAGAAAGACGCACTCTCCGCGCGGGACGCGCGCGAGAGAAACGCGAAGCGGGAAACGAAGGAGCGCGACGAGAGACGCGCATGGAGCCTTGACGCCGAAGAAGAGCGCGACGATTCGTTCGAACATTTCTGGGCGGCGTATCCGCGCAAGGCGGGCAAAGAGGGCGCAAGGCGCGTGTGGCGCAAAGAACGACTGGGCAAAATGGCGGACGAGATCATTTTGGCGATTGAGCGCAAGCGATACAGCAGCGATTGGACGAAGGAGAACGGGCGGTTCATACCGTACCCGCAAAAGTATCTTACGGAGCACCGCTGGGAGGACGAACAGGGAGGCGATTGGAATGCACAATGCAGCACGGCAAGCGATGATGAGTTTGACCTCGTGTGGGGTTGCTATACCGAAAAAGACAATGAGCTGCTTAGAAGCTGCGAAGACTAGCGACGAATGGAGCTACAGCGAGTATTATCGCTCCGAGCACTACAGCAACATTCGCCGCTGGGACGAGGCGAACGGCATCCGTTTGGTGCAAGGGCGGGACGGGGTTGCGCGGTTTGTGATGGACGAGGCGGAATTTCGCCGTCAGGCGAACGGCGCGCGCGAGCTGCAGCCCGACGGCTTTGAGCGGGCGCGGTTTTGCGATTTCGACTTGGACGTATACCCCGAAACGAGGCATAAAATGCGGGCGAAGGTCGCCCGCAACAAGGCGTACGCCTACGCGAGCCGCTTTGCGGAAATTCGCGAAACCACCGGCATGGGGCTGTACCTGTACAGCGCGACGCCCGGCTCGGGCAAAACGCTGCTGTGCCGCATGATCGCCACGGAGCTCCTCGCGCAAGGGGTACAGGTGCGCTGGTTCAACACCGTGCGGCTGCTTTCTGGCATTCGCAGCGGCTTTGGCAAGGGCGACGACGAACGCGACCTATTGAGCGTGGCGCGCGGCACGCCGGTACTGGTGCTGGACGATATCGGCGCGGAAAAGCACAGCGAGTGGGTGAACGAAACGCTGTACGATATATTGGACGCGCGCCTAAGCCACAAGCGCCCCACGCTGTTTACCAGCAATGTCGATATGAGGGCGCTGCCCTACGACAAGCGCATTCTAAACCGCCTGTTTACCATGGCGCGCAAGGTGGAGCTGCTGGAGGTGAGCGTGCGGCAGGGGGAAGCGCTCGTGGAGGCGTTCAACCGGCTGATGGACGAAGCCGAGATTCCGGAGGAGACGTTTCAGAGAGGATAAAGCGCAAAGGATACTGCGCTTTTGGGAAAATAAAAAACGGACACACCGGATGAATCCGATATGTCCGCTTGGGTGATAACGCGATGAAATTAGAATTCCAGCTTGCTTTCCAGCCACGGCACTAAATTGTCGATGGCGACGACCTCCTGCTGCATGGTATCGCGGTCGCGCACGGTCACGTTGCCGGTGGCTTCGGTATCGAAGTCCACGCAGATGCAGTAGGGCGTGCCCACTTCGTCGGCGCGGCGATAGCGCTTGCCGATGGAGCCGGTCTCGTTGTAATCACACATGAACTTCTTGCTGAGCATGGCGTACAGCTCCCGCGCCTGATCGCCCAGCTTGTTCTTCTGCAGCGGCATGACGCTCACCTTGTAGGGCGCGAGCGCGGGGTGCAGGCGCAGCACCGTGCGGGTGTCGCCGTCCTCGAGCTCCTCCTCGTCGTACGCGTTGCACAGGAAGGCGAGCACCGCCCTGTCTACGCCCAGCGAGGGCTCTACGCAGTAGGGAATGAACTTTTCGTTGGTGGTGGGGTCCATGTACTCCATGGTCTTGCCGGAATGCTCCTGATGCTGCTTCAGGTCGTAATCGGTGCGGTCGGCAATGCCCCACAGCTCGCCCCAGCCGAAGGGGAAGAGGAATTCGAAGTCGGTGGTCGCCTTGGAGTAGAAGGCGAGCTTTTCGGGCTCATGGTCGCGCAGGCGCAGGTTTTCTTCCTTGATACCCAAGCTCAACAGCCAGTTCTTGCAGAAGCTGCGCCAGTAGTTGAACCACTCCAAATCCTCGCCCGGCTTGCAGAAGAATTCCAGCTCCATCTGCTCGAATTCGCGCACGCGGAAAATGAAGGTGCCGGGGGTAATTTCGTTGCGGAAGCTCTTGCCGATTTGGGCGATACCCGCCGGCAGCTTCTTGCGGGTGGTGCGCATGGCGTTTTGG
>JAFUAR010000109.1 GCA_017460585.1 Clostridia bacterium | reverse complement strand
CGAATATCCCAGTTCTGCGGAAACCTGCGTCAGAGTGTAGGCGCCGGTGCGAATCAGGCGGCACGCCTCTTGTAAGCGGAGCGTTTGATAGTGTTCCATAACAGGCGCGTTTACGGTCTGTCGGTACAATCGCTTGAGCGAGGTCGCCCCAATTCCGGCGTGACGGCAAATATCCTCCATGCGGATGGTTCCGTCCAGATGTGCGCGCAAATAATCTTCACATACGCCCAATATGGATTGCATATCGGTTTCCTCGGTCAATGTCACGCGCCGAGGGGCTTGTGGAGTTTCGCTTAGCTCCTGCCGAAGCAGCATGAGCAGCAGCAATTGCAAAGCGCTCTGAATCATTTGTCCACTGCCGTATGGAGCGTCGTCGAGCGGATGCACCGAGCTTTGCGAGCTGATATCCAGATCGGGTCCGCAAAGCGCGCGCGCCTCGTTGACCATTTGGCGAATGAGACGTCGGGCGTCCGCATCCAGAGCGATCGGGCGACCGGATATAATTTCGAGCGCAGCGGAATCTGCACCGAAGGAAATGACAAACAGGTTGGAACGTGGTCCCAGATCGGCGCGAATTTGGTGAAAGTGATTCGGCGCGTGGATACAGCAATATCCTGTGGAGAGGGCGAATGCGCGATCATCATCGCCCAATGTCACCGCGCCCATATCGGCGTAGACCATTTCCCAAAAATCGTGTCGCTCCCCGGGAAAGGTATAGCCTTGCTGAAAGTGAAAGTAATGCAGGCTGTAGAGCTCTTGTACGGTCACATAAACAGACGGCGAGTAAGGCTGATAGATCATAGCGGCAATCCTCCTGCTTATATTGAATATTCGATGCGTGGGCAATGAATTCCTGCTTAACCAAATGGACGCAAGGTTTATCCCAATAGACGTATTAACGAAAATGGAATTGATGTTTTTTCGCATTGGATTTACAATAACCATGAGGGCTCCATTTAGGTGGACTGCCAATTACGAAAATAGACGGGAGGATACAGATCATGATGGATGTTCGTATTTTTAAAAGCGCTCAGGAAGCTGCGCAGGCGGGCGCGAATCTGATTGAAGAGGTCGTTCTGGGAAAGGACCAGCCGATTCTGGGCCTCGCAACGGGTTCTACGCCCATCCCCATGTATCAGGCGCTCATTCAGAAGTATGAAGCGGGAACGCTGAGCTTCAAGAACGTGCGCACCTTCAATTTGGATGAATATATTGGGCTTGACGGCGCGCACGATCAAAGTTATCGTTATTTCATGAATACGCAGCTTTTCGATCATCTCGATATTGATCATGCGAATACCCACGTACCTTCCGGCATAGGCGCGGATCATGCGGCGGATGCAAAGGCGTATGACGAGGCGATCGAGGCGGCGGGCGGCACCGATATTCAGGTGCTTGGCATCGGCAACAATGGACACATTGGCTTTAATGAGCCGGCGGAGGTATTCATTAAGGGTACGCACATTGTCGATTTAACGGATTCCACCATTGATGCGAATACTCGTTTCTTTGCCTCGCGCGATGAAGTGCCAAGGCAGGCGATCACCATGGGTATGGGTGCGATTATGAGCGCTCGCAAGGTATTGCTGTTGGCGTTTGGTCCGGCAAAGGCGCAGGCGATTCGCGATACGTTGTGCGGAGATATTGATCCCAGAGTGCCCGCCTCTATATTGCAGCTGCATCCGAATGTAGTGGTGCTGCTGGATGAGGACGCGGCGTCCCTGCTGTAACGAAGGAGGAAGAACGATGAAAGCGTTGGTCAATGGACGAGTCGTATTGCCAAACGGCGTTGTGTATGGCAAAGCGCTGTTGTTTGATAAGCAGATCATCGGCGTCGTACCCGAAGCGGAGATTCCGCAGGATGTAGAACGCATAGACGCGGCTGGCGCTTACGTTGCCCCGGGTCTGATCGATATTCATATTCACGGCTATCTTGGCGAAGATACTTCGGATGGGAAATATGAGGGGCTTGTAACCATGGCAGAAGGCGTTGCCAAGAACGGCGTAACCGCCTTCCTGCCAACCACAATGACCGTATCGTACGATGCGCTGCGTACCGCTTATGAACAGATCCGCAGAGGTATGCGCGAGAGTGCGAGCGATACATGGAATGGCGCGGCGATCGCGGGCTGCAATTCTGAAGGTCCCTTTATTAATGCGAGCAAGAAGGGTGCGCAGGCGGGCGAGCACGTAAAGGTGGGCGATCCCCGTTTGCTCAAGGAATATGAGGATGTGATCCGCCTATTCACCATTGCTCCCGAGGTCGAGGGCAATATGGATTGCATTCGTGAAATTTTTGCCGATACACATATGCTCATTTCTATGGGGCATACCGCTGCCAACTATGCGCAGGCGGTCGCTGGCATTGAAGCGGGCGTTCGGCATGTGACGCACCTATTCAACGCGCAGACCGGATTGCGGCACCGCGATCCCGGCGTAGTTGGGGCGGCGCTGACTGATCCGAGGGTGAGCGTAGAGCTGATTGCCGATACCTTCCACGTGCATAAGGCGCTTTTCCAACTGGTTGCGCAGATGAAGGGCGATCAAATGGTATTGATCACAGATTGTACCCGCGCGGGCGGTATGCCGGATGGCGAGTACACGCTGGGCGGTCAGCCGATTTTCGTAAAGGGAATTGAGTGTCGTCTTGCGGATGGTACTATTGCGGGCAGCGTGCTCAAGCTGAACGAGGCGGTGCGCAACGTGGCGCAGAATACCAATTTGCCCGTGCATCAGGTAATCAATATGGCGAGTCTGAACCCTGCGCGCAGAGTGGGACTTGCGAATTGCATGGGCTCGCTGGAGGCAGGCAAGGACGCGAATATCGCCGTGCTGGATGATTGCTTCAACGTGAAGCGGACGATACTGCGCGGCAGAACCATCTATCAGGCGAACGGAGGGGTTTGAATATGAAGCCAGTATTGGATACGGGTTTTCGCCCGATGCTGCTGGAGCTGCGCGCGTTTGAACAGGAGGTTCAGGCTGCGCCCCATCAGGAAATTGCCATTTCAGTAGTGCGTGAAAACGGCTATACTGAAACCAGAAAGCTTACCGTATATCAGGATGGTGTGAATGACGCGCGCAATTGCTTCATTTTGGAACGGTACGCCAAGACGCTGCTGTGGTGCTATGGCGGTTATCTCATCATCGTGTCCGGCTCTCGCGTGATTTACGAATGCCTGAAAGAAGCGTATCAGCCAGGCGGAGCGCGTGCCTATGATGAAAACTTTATGGCGATTCATTTTGAACAGCCTTTTCAGGTGGAATATCGTGAAAGCGTTGCGGATGCGCCCGCAACCAAGAGAAATT
>JAFUAR010000108.1 GCA_017460585.1 Clostridia bacterium | reverse complement strand
CTGTACAATATGGATTCCACATGGGATGAGATGAAGTATGAGGCGGATGTAGAGGGTTCACAGTTGTTTACGGGCGTGATTTCCCGCCGAGGGAAAATGAAGAGCCTTGGCAATACGCAGGCGCTCACCCATAGCGCCCAGATCGACCACGGCAACTCTGGCGGACCGTTGGTGATCCGAAGCGGGCAGGTGATCGGCATCAATACCTACGGCTTTGAATCTTCGCAAACTACGTCGGTGGGATATTATATCTCCATCTATATCGATTATGTTATGCAGAAGCTTGATGAGCTCGGCATCGAGTATAATGTCACCTCCTCCGCGAATAATCGATCGGAGGATGCCCAGAGCGTCCGTGAGAGCGCTGAGAATAATTTACCCGCTTCGGAGGAGTCCGCGCAGGAGGCGCCTTCTCAACCTACGCTGCATCGGGAGAAGGTTGCTTTGCGTACCAAATATGTGGATTATGACGACGATGAGAAAGTAAAATTTTATTCCGAATACCGTTATAACGAATATGGAGACATGATTGAGCGAATCACCTATAAAGCGGATGGAAGTTTGAAAAGTCGGCAGGAGGATGAATACGATGTCTTGGGCAATAAGTTGATCGAACGCAGCTATGATGAAGATAACCGTCTGAAGGAATGGACGGAATATTTCTACTCCGACGATCTGGTATATCTCGGCTATGAAACATACGATGGGGCTGGAACGCTAAAATCATGGCATGAATATCTTTATGATGAAGATGGCTTGTTGTATGGAGATCTTTACAGCGGCAACAGCTCGACCTTGTATTACCGCAATCCTGACGGTACAGTTCGAAAAGAAGTAACGGTAAATGAAAATGAAGAGATTGAGCGGTCGGTAGAATACGAGTACGATTCCCAGAAAAATAAAATAGGCGAGCTCCACATTAATGGCGATGGCACGTTGGATTACTTGAATGAATATGAATATGATTCCGATGGCAATCGAACCGCTTCCGCACGCTATGAGGCAGATGGTTTGCAATACTGGGTGGAATATGTATATGATGACGATGGATTGAAGCTTGGGGAAATACTTTTCCAAGAGGATGGCAGTGTGAATACCTATACGATTCTTACTTACGATTCGCATGGGAATGAAACCAGCTCCGTAAAGTACCACGGTGACGATTCGCTCTATATGTGGCATGAATACGATAATCGCTACGATGCGGAGGGGTTTCTCACATTCAGAGGCTATTCCTTTAAGGATAAAAAAAGCGGTGATAGTTACTACACTCCTACCGATATCTGGGTGCGCGAGGAATAATCATTTCATCTTATTTCAGTATGATTGGTCTTTATTTGAACGGGAAAAGCACTTCAAATGACGTGATTTGAAGTGCTTTTCCCGTTATTTTACCTCAATTCTTGCTTCAAATATTGGCACTTGCGCTTATTGGTAAATTGTGATTTACTATTATTAACAATTTCATGAACGATAAACTCATAAGAAACGGAGGGCAAAGGGGCATGAAAAAAACGCAAAGCGCGCTGCCTGTAACTCTGTCCACGCGCCGAACGGGCAAACAGCTATTGCGCGCTATTTCCAGAAACTGGGTGCTCTACCTGTTTATACTGCCCACGCTCGTTTATCTTATTATATTTCACTATTGGCCGCTCTACGGCGTTCAAATTGCCTTTAAAAATTTTAAGGCGAGTAAAGGCATATGGGGCAGCGATTGGGTGGGCATGAAGCACTTTAACAAGTTCTTTGGCTCGTATATGTTCGGCGACCTGTTGCGCAATACGCTGGTGCTCAGCGTATATATGCTGTTGGCGTCGTTTCCCTTTCCCATTATTCTTGCGCTTTTGCTCAATTACAGCGTATTTCCGCGTTTGGGCAAAACCACTCAAATGGTCACCTACGCGCCGCATTTCATTTCTACCGTAGTGCTGGTGGGTATGTTGAATGTATTTATGGCGGATAACGGTATATTCAACCAAATTCTTGCCAAGGTGGGTATTCGGGCAATACCGTTCCTATCGGACGCGGGTTTGTTCAGGCATATTTACGTTTGGTCGCATATATGGCAGCGTACCGGCTATAACTCCGTAATCTACATTGCGGCGCTCGCTTCGGTGAGTCCCGAGCTTCATGAGGCGGCAATTGTGGATGGCGCGAATAAGCTCGAGCGCATATGGCACATCGATCTGCCTACTATATTGCCCACGGCGATCATACTGCTCATTATGAATACCGGCAATATCCTGAGCCTAGGGTTTGAGAAGGTATACCTTATGCAGAACGATCTGAATATCGGCGTATCGGAGATTATATCGACCTACGTGTATAAGATCGGTCTATTGAATGCGCAGTACAGCTATTCCACGGCGATCGGTTTGTTCAATAACGTGATTAATATCATCATATTGCTGGCAGTGAATAAAATTGCCGATAAGCTTTCCGGCACGAGTTTAATGTAGCGGGGAGGGAAAACGCGTGGAAGGAACCGTAAAAACCATCAAAACCGGAAAAACTCGGTTTGATACGGGGTTTGATATTGTATCCACCATTCTGCTGGTGCTCTGCCTGCTGGTGGTGCTCTATCCTATGTATTTCGTGGTAATCGCCTCCGTGTCCGACGCGACGTCCATTTCCACAGGCAAGGTCATTCTGCTGCCCAAAAACATTTCGTTCGTGGGTTATCGGAGGATTTTTCAGGATAGTCGCATTTGGACGGGCTATCTCAATTCCATCTGGTACACGTTTGCTTCTACACTAATCGGCGTAGTGACCACGGTTATGGCGGGCTACAGTTTTTCTAGGCGCGATCTGGTGGGCAGGCGCGCGCTGCAGCTCATTTATCTGTTTACCATGTATTTCAGCGGCGGATTAATTCCCACGTTTTTGGTGGTTAAGCAGGTGGGGTTTATGAATTCGCCTTGGGCGGTGATACTGATGGGATCGGTATCCGTATACAACATCATCATTGCCCGTTCGTTTTTTGAAAGCAGTATTCCCAGCGAGTTGTTCGAGGCGGCTTCCATTGATGGGTGCGGCAACTTCCGTTTCTTCGTCAGTGTGGTGGTGCCGCTTTCCAAGGCGATTATCGCGGTGCTTGCGCTTTATTACGCTGTGGCGCAATGGAACGGCTACTTCAATGCGCTGATTTACCTGAACAAGGCGACGACCTATCCGCTGCAGCTTTTCTTAAGGGAAATACTGATTTCCAGCCAGCTGGTACAGGCGGATATTGCCGATGTGGACGCCATTCAGGAAATGCAGCGCATTGCGGCCACGGTAAAATATGGCGTGATTATCGTTGGTTCCGTACCCATGCTCGTGTTGTATCCGTTCATTCAGAAATACTTCGTAAAGGGCGTAATGATTGGCGCGGTAAAGGGCTAACGCTCTTCATCAACTTTGTATGATTCCGGACGCGAGTACCGGATCAAATGATAGACCAGAAGGAGGAACTTTCAATGAAAAGAACCTTGGCGCTCGTTTTGACTCTGCTCATTGCCCTATGCTTTACGCTGCCGGCAATGGCGGTCGAACTGGATTTGCCCCTCGCGGAAGACGGTTACAATGTAACCATCATGCTTCGCAAGGAAGAACTCAGTCAGAACACTTGGCCTGAGAAGGAGTGCGTGCAGTACACCGAGGAACAGACCGGTATTCACGTTGAATGGATCGAGATCCCCTTCTCCGCGTGGGATGAGAAGGTCAATTTGACCATTGCTTCCGACGACCTGCCGGATGCGTTCATCGGTGCGGTAGACGTGGTTGCGAATATGGATATACTCACTCCGCTGGATGATCTGATCGACCAGTACGCTCCCAATACCCTCGAGATGTTCGAAACCCTGCCGGATATGCGCGGCGCGTTGACGCTGAGCGATGGGCATATCTACTCGCTGCCCACCGGCGATGCGGACCCCAAGAACGAAGTGAATGGTGAAATGTGGATCAACCAGACTTGGCTGGAGCAGCTTGGTTTGGAAATGCCCACCACGATTGACGAGTTCTACGATGTACTCGTTGCCTTCCGCGATAGCGACCCCAATGGCAATGGGGAGCAGGATGAGATTCCGCTGCTCGTATCCGCCGCCAGCAGCAACGCTGCGCGCCATGATTATCTCTTTGGTCTGTTCGGCACGCTGGAGAACAACCAGCACGTGCGCGTGGAAGACGGACAGGTCATCTTCACCCCCGCGGAGGATGGCTACTTCGAAGCGCTCAGCTGGCTGCACAAGCTGTATGAAGAGGGCTTGATGAATTCGGAATACTACACCGAGGACTACCAGCAGTTCCTTGCCAAGGGTCATTCCGAAACGCCCATCGTAGGCGTAGTGATTGAGTGGTACATTGACAATATCATTCTTAGCGATTTTGTGTCCGACTACACGGTGCTGCCTCCGCTGAAGGATTCCGAGGGTAACCTCATGACTTGGTGCCCCGATATGGGTCCCAACAGCCCGCAGGGAACGCTGAACGGCTTCACCATCACCACTGCGTGCGAGCATCCGGAGCTGCTGGTGGAGTGGTACGATTACATCAACTCCAATTTGGATATTCAGCTTCTGTGGAACTATGGTCCGGAAGACCTGATCTGGCGCTATCGTGAAGACGGGCTCTGGGAGCTCTTTAACGACAATGTGCCCGAAGGAACCTCTTCCTCTCAGATTCGCCGCACCATGGGTACCGGTCCCGCGAGCCCGGTATACGCTTACTCCCGCTTCCGCGGTCCCGGTGTGGAATTCTATGCCAACCGCATCGCCGCCAAGGTAGAGGCGAATACCTTGTACAAGGAAGCCTTCCCCAAGGAGCGTCTCTCCAATGGCTTCGGCGAGGTCGAAGAGGAAGCCGAGCGCAATCTGCTGCTGGTAGATATTGATAATTACCTCGACCAGTTCAAGGCGAACGCCGTGGTTAAGGGTATTACCGAAGAAGAGTGGCAGGCGCATTTGGATAAGCTGAAGAGCTTGAATATTGAAGAATATGTAGGCTACTGGCAGTCTTACTTCGATTCTCACCAGTAAATCTGCGCTACAGTCAAAACCACGCAAGGGGAAGGCGTAAGCCTTCCCCCGCATATGTTTATTGGATTCAATCAAAACCGCATAATACGGCGGCATACCTGACGGCTTTTTTCCCGCCAGATTCTAATGTTTGAGGACGAACGAGTATGATTATGAATGAACTGATCGGCGCTGCATCCAGCCATGTGCGCCACCGCCTGTGGGTCATTTCCGATTTGCAGCAGGCGTTTCCCGAGCGCGCGACTTGGTGCATGACGCGCGCCGTGGCGGATTTTCTGGAAATGGATATGCCCGTGGAGGCAATTTGCTACTTGGGCGATTCTGTGGAAGGCGGAAACATTGATTTTCTCAATCAAATGGCAAAGATGCAGGCGGAAGAGCTGGGGAAGATTTCCGCGCCCATTTATTATGCCATAGGAAATCACGATTTTGATTATTTCCATTGTGAAAAGCGAGCCCATCCGGATGAGAATGTGAAAATGCGCATACCGCTCATGGATTATATGCGCTCTCATCCGCAGTGGCACTTTCAGAAGCGCATGACGGATATGTACTATACGGTAGATATGGGCGATTATGCGCTGTGTATATTGACCGATCACGCCGATCCGGAAGGTCGCTGGCATACGTCGCATGGTTTGATTCGCGGCGACGAGGCGGCGTATCCGTATTCAGAGGCGGATTATCGCTCTATATCAGAGCATATTGGCGCGCTGGGAAAGCCGGTGCTGACCTTTTCACATTATTCATTCCCGGGCGGCAACCGCGAAGCGCCGCTATTGGGCAGAATGCTGCCGCTTCCGGAGAATGTGCGTATGCACTTCTATGGACACGCTCATGTGGGCGACGCCTACTGGGCGGGCAAGGACTGCCATCGCAAAATTGCCGCAGTGGATCACCAGCCTATTATGCAAATGAACGTGGCTTCTCTGGAAAACTATAGGGGCAGCGCCATACGCTCCGCGTTTGTGGAATGGTACGATACGGACGAAATCGGCGTATTGTTCCGCAACCATACCCTGCGCATTTGGGATGACTATATCGTGACCCGCAAGGGCGACGGTGTGCGAGCACCGGAGGATATGCATCCAGAGGTTCAATAAGAGAAGAGCTTTTGGAAAGAGAAGCTTTTCCTTAGAACAACTGTGAAATCAGTAAAAGCGCGTCGAGACCCAATCACTTACTAAATGGTTGGGTGGGGATATTTAATTCTTTGGACCATTCTTCCATAAACGCGCCAAAACGCTTCACCGCAGGTCGATTTTCACTGCTTTGCGGAATTGCCAAAGCGATGCTGCGCCACATGGGCGGATCGAGCGGAACTGCAGCGATAGAGTCCGCTCGCCCCATGAGCAGCAGCTCCGGTACAATGCTTACACCAAGCCCGTTTGCCACCATAGCGATTAACGCGTAATCGTCTTTCGTGCTAAAGCGGATATCCGGTTGAACGCCCGCATCGCGCAGCAAACGCGCGGAATCATGATCGGAGCTTTCCAGCAAGCTGATAAACGGTTCGTCGCGCATTTCGGATATGGGAAAAGCCGAAAGCTTCGCTTTGGCGTGGTGGAGCGGCAATATTGCCATGAGCCGGTCTTCGTATAATGGAATCAATCGGCAGGGCAGGGAAGAAGGCAGTCGGGTAAACGCCGCGTCGACCTTTCCGGAGCGCAGCCATTCGTCTACATCGTGGTAATCGCCGTTCAATAATTCAAATTCAATGCGCGGGTAAAGCGCCTGAAACCGCTTGATGATTTCAGGCAGCCAATGTACCGCGACCGAGGTAAACGAGCCTACGCGCAGCTTTCCACTTTCGCCCATGCGCAGCTGTCTGGCTTCCTCTTGAAGCATCGCCTCGCCTTGACAAATCTGTTTCATATGCCCAAGCAGTCGTTCACCCTCCGGCGTCAATCGCACGCCGGAGCGTTTTCTTTGCATTAAAATGAGACCCAGCTCTTTTTCCAGTGCCGAAATGGCATGGCTTGCATTGGATTGTGTACAGCCCAGCGCCTCCGCGGCCAATGTAAGACTGCCCAACTCGGCGGATTTAACAAAAATATCATACTGCAACACGGACATTTGCTTCTCAACCCCTTGCTTTATTCGCCTGTTTTCAGTATAATACATTTCAAACATGAAATCAAGTGATATTATGCATGAAAAATATTCATGTAATAGTTTTCACAAGATTTCAACAAAGGGGGATGCTCTATGAACGTTGAACTGGTTATTTTTATCATTTATCTGCTGTTTATGCTTGGAATTGGCGTATTTTTCTTCCTGCGTTCCAGAAATGGCAATGAAAAGGATTATTTCCTGGGTGGACGCAAGATGGGTCCTTGGGTTTCCGCGTTGTCTGCGGGCGCTTCGGATATGAGCGCATGGGTTCTGATGGGACTGCCCGCTTCCATTTACGCGTTTGGCGTTGGACGCAGCTGGATTGCCATAGGTCTCGCCATAGGCTACACGCTGAGCTGGTTGATCGAAGCGCCGCGCCTTCGCCGCTATTCCATCGCGGCGAAGGATTCCATTACCATTCCCCAATATCTTACCAATCGATTCTTGTCCTCCAATCGGGCAATGCAGGTCATCTGCGCGGTGATATTTTTACTAGCGTACACCATTTACGCCGCCAGCAGCATTAAGGCGTGCGGCACATTGTTCAATACTGTGGTGGGCATCGACGCAAAGCTGGCGATGTATATTGCCGCAATCATCATCATATCCTATACATTTCTAGGTGGATTTTCCGCCGTTTGCTGGACGGATTTCTTTCAAGGAATGCTCATGCTGGCGGCGCTGCTGATCGCCCCTATATTCGCGCTGGTGTTGGTACAATCCGGTCAGGGCGTATCTACGCTGGATCAGGTAGATGCGGGATATTGGCGGTTGTTTACCAACTGGAAGGATGTTGTTTCCGGTTTGGGCTGGGGGCTGGGCTACTTTGGTATGCCGCATATCATTATTCGCTTCATGTCCGTGCGTTCGGATCGGGATATTCGCAAGAGCGCGAAAATAGGCATTATTTGGACGCTGCTCATTTTGTTGTTCGCAGTCGCTTCAGCGCTGATCGGCAGAATGTATTTGGGAAATATAGAGGATAGTTCCACTGTATTTATACAAATGGTACGGCGCATATTCCCGCCTGTCATCAGCGGCGTGCTGCTTTCCGCCATACTGGCGGCTTCCATGTCCACGGCGGATAGTCAACTGCTGGCGAGCGCATCGGCATTTGCATCCGATGTATATAAGCCCATCATCCGTAAGGGAAAGGCGGGCGATAAGGAGATGCTCTGGGCGGGACGTTTGGTCGTGCTTCTCATCGCGGTAATCGCGTTGTTCATTGCCGCCAATCCCAATTCGGGAACGATTATGGATCTGGTGGAGAACGCATGGGGCGTGTTCGGCGCGGCGTTTGGTCCGGTGATATTGTTGAGTCTCTTCTGGCGCAGATTGACCTTTGCTGGAGCGACGGTGGGCATTGTTGCCGGAGCTGCGACGGATATACTGTGGCTGGCTTTTTTGGGCGATTTTGGTCTGTACGAGATTATCCCGGGTTTTGTGGTAGGGCTGATCGCGGCGGTATTGGTATCGCTGATTACTCCGGAACCCTCTAAGGAAGTATTGCGCGTGTTTGACAAGGTCGCCTTAAGCGAGAAGCTTTGAGGAATTGCTGATTGCATTTGCAGTATGCCTGCCAAAGAGTTTTTTCGACAGGCATACTGAATTCGGAAGACGGCGGAACGAATGATTGTTTCCGCCGTTTTTTCGGAGTAATTTGCAAGCGCCATTTGGCTGTGATATAATCTTTGTGTTTGTGAGGAAAGGATTTTTTTCATTGAAGAGG
>JAFUAR010000107.1 GCA_017460585.1 Clostridia bacterium | reverse complement strand
CGGCTTTGCCGTTTCATTGACATTATACGAAGACGGTCGCTATCTATTCGACATGGGCGCAGTCGCCGAGGAAGCGCAGCAGGGCGTATGGATTATCCATGGCGATCAAATCCTGCTGGATGGTGATCCCAACAGTGCGCTCCTCTTCAGCGGCGATTCCCTCGTTATGAGCGACGAAGAGCTCTTCGTAACCTTCACGCGCGACCCTGTACAGAGCTATACGCCCGCCGAAGCCCACTGGAACGCCGAGCTGACCGACTATCAGGGCGCTTGGGGCGCAAAATTCGTTTCCGTTTCCGGAGTGATTCTGTCGGCGGACATCGCCCAAATCGATATGCGCCTGACCATAGAGAATACGTCCGTCACTTGTACTTCTCAGGTGCTCGGTCTAAACGGCGAAACGCTGGAGTGCGCGTTTATTGAAGGCGCGCTGATTCTGGAAGGCGGCGAGGAGGCGGACGCCTTTGGCGTGGCGCTCCAGCGCCTCGCGGACGGTATGCTCTCCATGTCCGTATCCTCCGGAGACGACGCAATTACGCTGTATCTGAGCGCGGAGCCAAACGGTTAGAATCTCGCTTTCCCCCGCAAGCGTATACAACCAATGTACATGAGCGCTCCGGCGAATTTGCCGGAGCGCTAATACCTTATTTCTCTTCGAATATTTCCGCCTGCATGACCATGCCTTCCATTTCATCCACGGAGCGGTTGTGGTAGTAGTACTTTCGGTCGCGCTCCGTAATCTCACGGCGTACGCGGCAGGGATTGCCATATGCCACCACGTTGGCGGGCACATCGCGGGTCACCACGCTGCCCGCGCCGATGACCGCGTTATCGCCTATGGTCACGCCCGGCATAATGACCACGTTGCTGCCCACCCACACATTGTTGCCAATGTGTACCGGATAGCTGTACATCGCGCCTGTGGCGCGCAGCTCCGGATGAATGGGATGCCCTGTGGTAGATATGGTTACATTGGGTCCGAACAGCACGCCGTCTCCCAGCGTAATCTCGGTATCGTCCACAAAAAACGCGTTGGAATTGAGGTAGCAATAATCGCCGATATGCACGGTGCTGCCGCGCATAACCGTAACCGGCTGCTGCAGTATGGTATGCTCGCCAATGCTGCCGAAGATCTGTTCGCGCAGCTCTTTGCGCTTCACGTCCTCGGAGGGACGGGTATGATTGAAATCATACATTAAGTCCTTCACTCGATCCTGTTCCTCAAAATACGCGCCCGTATCGTACCACAGGTATCCCTTTGCCATGCGTTCATCCTGCGTCATTTGCGTTCTCCCTCCCGATATAGTAAAATTCTTTCCTAAGCGACATTTTTATTGTCCGGCGGCGCGCAAAGCCGCTGCGTTCCACGCGTCCTGCGCGCCATGGCGAATCAAACGCTGCCAACCCATAAACCGTTGCCTCATTTATTATACCACTCGTGCTGGAAAAGCGCCATAGTATTCATAAACTGCGCTTGCCCTCATCCCGCGCAAATGCTATAATGCATTCATGAACGAACGGGAATGGGAAAAGCGGCTGCGCATCCACACTGCCGGGCGGGAACAGGCCAATAGCGCGCGCAACGCGCCTTATGAACCTACGCCCTATTCGGTACTGGAGCGGCTGCGCGACAGCGGTTGGCTTGCCAAGGGCGACCACTTGCTCGATTATGGCTGCGGTAAGGGGCGAGTCGCGTTATTCTGCGCGCGGGAAATCGGCTGTCTCGCTTCGGGCGTGGATTTTTCTGCAAAGCTGATTCAGCTGGCAAACGACAACTCTGCGCGAAGCGGGCTAACCGATCGCGTTCGCTTCCACTGCGGCGCGGCGGAACGCCATCCGCTCGCGGATGAAACCGCGTTTTTCTTCTTTCATCCCTTCTCAGACGCGGTGCTTCGCGTGGTGCTTTCGCGAATATTGGATTCGCTCTACGCTCGCCCTCGCCCCGCGCAGCTGATCTTTTATTATCCCTCCGACGCCTACATCGCATATTTGGAGGGCGAACCGCGGCTGACCCCCGCCGGACGAATCGACTGCCGCGACCTGTTCGGCGGCAACGCGCGGGAGGAACTGTTGCGCTATCGCGCAAATATAGAAGGAGTTTTGCCATGAGTCTGTACGCCATCGGCGATTTGCACCTGCATTTCGGATCTCAATTGAAGGCGAAGGCTCAGCTTACGGATCGCGTGTGGCGCGATCACGAGCGCAAGTTCAGGCGCTGGTGTGAAAGTACGTTATCCCCCAAGGATACGCTGGTACTGGTCGGCGACCACAGCTGGGGACGCAATATGGCGGAAGCCGCGCCGGATCTGGAATACATACGTGCGCTGCCCGGGCGGAAAATACTCACCCGCGGCAACCACGATATGTTTTGGGACGCGAAAAAGACCGCCCGTCTCAACGAACAATTTGCCGGCGAACTGCGCTTTTTGCAGGATAATTACTACCCCTATCGCGACTACGCGCTGGTGGGTACCAAGGGCTACACCTTCGAAGGTCCCTTCCGCGCAGACCGGCGCGGCAAAATACTGGATTGGGATCGGGCGGAGGAGGCGCACGCGGAAAAGCTGGTCGAACGGGAGCTTTTGCGCTTGCGCACATCGTTCGAAGCCGCCAAGGCGGACGGCTACAAACGCTTCATCATGTTTCTGCACTACCCGCCCACCAACATAATGGAGCGCGAGAGCGCATTTACCCGCATGGCGGAGGACTACGGTGCGGAACAGGTTGTTTACGCGCACTGCCATGGGGAAACGCGCTTTCACGACAGTATTATGGGCACGCTGCACGGCGTGCAATACAGCTTGGTTTCCGGCGACTACCTCAGGTGGCAGCCGATTAAAGTATTGAATTAAGGAACCGCCGATTCGGTTGGCGGCGCATCCGGCGAAAGCTTTTTCGCCCGCATATGCGTACAGTCCCATTGAACCGGCGTTTCCCAATTGGAGGGTTTCCATTGTATAACGAACTAACCGAAGTGGATATTCGCAAAATGCAGGAAGAGATCGACTACCGTATGAAGGTTGTACGCCCCAAATGCATTGAAGATTTGCAAACCGCGCGCGCCTTCGGCGACTTGAGCGAAAACTACGAATACAAGGCCGCCAAGCAGGAGCTGCGCCGCTGTGACAGCCGCCTACGCTACCTGCGCAAGATGATCGAAACCGCGAAGGTGATTCGCCCGAACAGCGCCGCCGATCAGGTCGGATTGTTCGACGAGGTAGAGATCTACTTTGAAGAGGACGACGAGACCGAAACCTATCGCATTATGACCACGCTGCGCGAGGACGCGCTGCATGGCATTATTTCCAAAGAATCGCCCATGGGCAAGGCGCTGCTTGGACACCGCGTGGGCGACCGCGTGCTTGTAAAGGTCAATAACGACGTGCAGTATACCGTACAGGTACGCTCCATAAAGAAGGGCGCGGACGATGATTCCTTACCCATTCGTTCCTTCTAATCGCCGACAGTTTTGAAGAATTATAGTGCATATTCTGCATAAATCGCACCAAAATTTGCGAATATGGCGCGATTTATGCAGTATTTTAATGTTAATAATTCAATATTTATTTCTTCGCCCCATTGACAAACTGGAAATTGCGGTGTACAATACTAGCCATATTCATACTATAAACGCTATGACGAAGAAAAGTAACGCATTCCTTCCCGTTTTCCAGAGAGCGGACGGCGCTGAAAATTCCGCAAACGGGCTTGCGCGAAGAACACTTCCGAGCGGCGCTCTGAACACCAATCAGTAGGGGTAGACGGAATTGCGGCACGTTACCGCCGCACAGGCTTGACTGAGCCTGAAAAGTGACCGGGTGCAACGGGGCGCCCGGTAACATAGGTGGCACCACGGATGCGCAGCGATTCGTCCTATGAATTGGACGATTGTCCCCGCTGCAAAAATCATTCGGAGGTGTTTTTTATGTGTTCTATTATGGCTTTAACCGATCCGCGCGTATCCCTCGAAGTCTGGAAGCCCTGCTTTGACCGCACCGTATCCCGCGGTCCGGACAGCACCCGCGTTCTGCATCTTCCCTCCGGCTGGATGGGCTTTCATCGCCTTTCCATTATGGGTTTGACCGAGGCGGGTATGCAGCCCTTTACCATGGATGGCGACGCGGTCATCTGCAACGGCGAAATATACGGCTTCCGACAGATCAAGCGCCAGCTCTCCGCGAAGTATACCTTTCAGAGCGATTCGGATTGCGAGCTGCTGCTGCCGCTGTACCGTGAATACGGACTGGAGATGTTCGGTATGCTGGATGCGGAATTTGCGCTGGTACTATACGATGGGCAAAGGGATACCTTCATCGCCGCGCGCGATCCCATCGGCATACGCCCTCTGTTCTACGGCGCGCTGCCAAACGGCGGCACCGCGTTTGCCAGCGAAGCCAAAAACCTTGTGGGATTGGTGGATCGCATACTTCCATTCCCGCCCGGACATTACTGGGCAAACGCAAAACTGGTGCGTTATGCGGATTTGACGGATGTGGCGCACTACTGTATGGATGATATCAACACGCTGTGCTCCGGCATTCGCCAGCGCCTGATCGCGGGCGTGGAGAAGCGTCTGGATTCGGATGTGCCAGTCGGTTTTCTGCTAAGCGGCGGGTTGGATTCCTCCCTGGTGTGCTCCATCGCCGCCCGCCAGCTGAACAAGCCCATTCGCACGTTTTCCATCGGCATGGATATCGACGCGATCGACCTGCGCTATGCCCGACAGGTGGCGGACGCCATCGGCAGCGAGCACACCGAGGTTATCATGACGCGTGACGATGTCATCGCCGCGCTGGAACCGGTTGTGGCGCTGTTGGGCACTTGGGATATCACCACCATACGCGCCAGCATCGGTATGTATCTGGTGTGCAAGGCTATTCACGAAACAACGGATATTCGCGTTTTGCTTACGGGAGAAATCTCCGACGAGCTGTTCGGCTACAAGTACACCGATTTTGCGCCCAACGCCGGAGCGTTCCAGCACGAAAGCCGCAAACGCGTGGACGAATTGTATATGTACGACGTACTGCGCGCGGATCGCTGCATATCCGTCAATTCGCTGGAGGCGCGCGTGCCGTTTGGCGATTTGGAATTCGTGCGCTATGTCATGAGCATTGATCCGGCAAAAAAGCTCAACACAACCGGAATGGGCAAATACCTGCTCAGGCGGGCTTTCGAAGGCGACTGGCTTCCCCAGAGCATACTCTGGCGCGAAAAAGCGGCGTTCTCCGACGCGGTGGGGCACTCCATGGTAGACGACCTAAAGGCGTACGCCGAGGAGGTTTACACCGATGAGGCGTTTGAGGCGGGCTGCAAACGATACGCCTACCGTCCGCCCTTTACCAAAGAAAGCCTGCTGTACCGCGATCTGTTCGAAAAGCATTATCCGGGACAAGCGGAAATGATCGCCGATTTCTGGATGCCCAACAAAGCTTGGGCGGGCTGCGATGTAAACGACCCCAGCGCGCGCGTGCTGTCCAACTACGGCGCGAGCGGGAAATAATGTCCACCCATTCGTTTTCGCGTTTTCGCAGAAAGGATTCCGCCATGTCCACCAAATATATCTTTGTGACCGGAGGCGTCGCCTCCTCGCTCGGCAAGGGCATTACCGCCGCTTCCCTCGGTCGCCTGCTCAAGGCGCGCGGCTATACGGTGACCATACAGAAGTTCGATCCCTACCTGAACGTCGATCCCGGCACCATGAATCCCTACCAGCACGGCGAGGTATTCGTGACCGAGGACGGAATGGAAACCGATCTGGATCTCGGGCACTACGAGCGCTTTATTGACGAAAACCTTACGCGTTTCTCATCCGTCACCTCAGGTCAGGTGTATTTCTCAGTGCTGAACCGTGAACGCAGCGGTGGCTACCATGGCGGCACGGTACAAATCATTCCGCACGTTACGGATGAGATAAAGGAAAAGCTCTACCGCGTGGGTGAAAAAACGGATATCGTAATCACGGAAATCGGCGGTACCATCGGCGATATCGAAGGACAGGCGTTCATTGAAGCCATTCGCCAATTCCAGTGGGAGGTACCGCGCGAGGACGTACTGTTCATTCATGTTACGCTCATTCCCTACCTGAAATCCAGTCAGGAGCTCAAAACCAAGCCCACGCAGCATTCCGTAAAGCAGCTGCAATCCATGGGGATACAGCCGGATATGCTGGTTTGCCGCAGCGATTACCCCGTACCGGAGGAAATGCGGCAAAAGCTTGCGCGGTTCTGCAACGTACCCGCGCGCTACATCATTCAGAATCTGGACGCCGCTTCTCTATACGAGGTACCGCTCATGCTGGAAGAGGAGCTGTTTGCCGAGAAAGTCAGCGAAGCGCTGCGGCTGGAATTTCGCCGTCCCGACCTGCACGACTGGCGCGAGCTGGTGCGCCGCGTGCGCGAACCGAAGCGCGAGGTCACCATCGCGCTGGTGGGTAAGTACATCGAGCTGCACGACGCCTACCTTTCCGTCGCCGAAGCGCTGCAGCACGGCGGCATCGCCCATTCGGCGAAGGTGCGCATTCAGTGGATTCAGGCGGACGATCTGGTGGAAGCGGATCTGGACCGCGCCTTCTCCGGCGTACAGGGCATACTGGTGCCCGGCGGCTTCGGGGCGCGCGGCATCGAAGGCAAGAAACTCGCAGCTCAATACGCCCGCGAACATGATATTCCCTACCTCGGCATTTGCCTGGGTATGCAGATTGCGGTAATCGAATTCGCCCGCCATGTCGCCGGTCTGGACGGCGCTGATTCCAGCGAATTCAACGCCGGTACCCCCTATCCGGTCATCGACCTCATGCCCGATCAGGCGGGCAAGCAGGAAACCGGCGGCACCATGCGCCTTGGCGCGTACGATTGTGCGCTGAGCGAAGCGAGCCTATCCCGCGCGCTCTACGGTCAGCCCTCCGTACGCGAACGCCACCGCCACCGCTACGAGTTCAACAATGAATACCTAAATACGCTTACGGATGCGGGTCTGCGCGTCGCGGGCGTGAATGCTGAGCGCAATCTAGTAGAGATTGTTGAACTGGAAGGGCATCCATGGTTCGTAGGGTGTCAATTCCATCCGGAATTCAAATCGCGTCCAAACCGCCCGCACCCTCTGTTTCGCGGGTTCATCGGCGCGGCGCTCAAACGGCAGGAGACGCAAATGGCGGAACGCTGAAAATACATATTCGGAATGCGTCACTTCGCGATGCAACAGGTAAATCATGTCTATAATATGACAATAGTTCGATAAATTGCGCCAACAGTGTGGAATTTGCGCAATCCGTGCTATAATTTGCACGGAACCAAAATTCCCATCATTAAGGAGGAAATTTCATGAAGAAATACCTTTCCGAAGCCATCGGCACGATGGTACTTGTGGTGCTCGGCTGCGGCACCGCCATGCTGGTCGGATGCGACGCGGTCAACGGCGGCGGCTACATTCTCACCGCGCTGGCGTTCGGTCTCTCCATCGTCGCCATGGCGTATTCCATCGGCAATATTTCCGGCTGCCACATCAACCCCGCGGTATCTCTGGGCGTGCTGCTGTCCGGCGGCATGAGCGCGAGCGAGTTCGTGGGCTATGTGGTCTCTCAGTGCGTCGGCGCGCTGGTGGGCTCCGGTCTGCTGGCGGCGATCTTCGGTCTGGGCGGCGTTACAGATCAGACCGGCGGCTTTGGCGCGAATGATCTGGCCGGCGTCAACGGCAACGCCTTCGCGG
>JAFUAR010000106.1 GCA_017460585.1 Clostridia bacterium | reverse complement strand
GTATATATAAATATCGCGGGTGGATTGTCCATCACGGAGCCGGCTGCGGATCTCGCGCTTTGTGCTGCAGTGGCATCATCATTAACGAATCGTCCAATCAATGCGACCTGGGCGGTAATTGGTGAGGTTGGTCTCGAAGGAGAAATTCGCGCAGTACCGCAGGCGGATCGACGGCTAGGGGAATGTGCGCGCTTAGGTTTTGACCATATGATGCTTCCAAAGGTAAATCTGCGCGGTATAAAAGTACCCGATGGCGTTGAACTTTTCGGCGTTGAAACAATCTATGATGCGATGGCAAAGCTTTCACTTTTGCCCAAAGGATAAAAGGCTTCTTGATAATGCGTAGAAAAAAAAATTTCGTATTTACCCTTGTATTGATCATTATTTTTCTAGTTTCCGGATGCCAGAAGATCATGCCGGTAGATGCGCCGATCACCGATGTATATACGACAATATTTCCTTTTTATGCGATTACGCAACGAATTTTGGATGGAAACAATGCCTACCGCGTGCACTGTTTGATTCAGCCGCAGGATGGATGTATCCGGTCATATGCACTTTCCGATTGGGATTTATATACGCTTGGATACGATGCGGATATTGTAATTGCAGGTGGACAAAATTTAGAATCAGACATCACAAGTTTGGAAAGTGCTGCTGAAACAGATTTCATTCTGATGGAAGCACTTGAAGGAATAGATCTAAAAGATTTTACGACAGACGAAATATTCTCTACTGAAAGCCATTTTTATGGTAAAAACCCACACATCTATTTAAGTATTAGTGGTGCAAAAAAAGTTCTTGGGGTCATTTCGGCGATGTTATGTGCGATCGACTTCGATAATAGTGCGGAGATTGAAAGCCAAAGCGAGCAAGCTAACGACGAACTCAATATCGTTGCGCAATTCATTTTTGATGCTTCAACAGCGACTCAAGGAAAACGCGCGGCAATTCTAAATGAATGTTGTTTCTATCCTGCTGAAGATATGAATTTGGATATCGTCGCAGTATATTTACGTGAAAGCGGCGAAGTGCTCAATGAGGATATGATACAAAAATGTGTTGCCGAATTAATTAGCAATAAAACGGAAATCGCGCTAATAGAACAGCAGGCGCCTATCGAACTGATCGATGCGCTTGAAAGCAATGGAATCCAAGTAGCGAAAATCAACACGCTTTCAACTTATACTACTGGCGGATGGCAGTATCTTTTGGATATCCTAACGGATAATGCCCAATCCATCGTCAATGCTGCAAATCGTATCAATGAAACGGAGATTCAGAATTGAAAGAGGTAATCATTTTTACGGACGGAGCATGCTCCGGAAATCCCGGTCCCGGAGGGTGGGGTGCGGTGCTTGTATATGCGGGAAAGCAATTGGAAATCTCTGGATTTGCTCCGATGACCACGAATAATCGCATGGAGCTCACCGCACCTATAGAAGCGCTATCGAGATTAAAGGTTCCGTGCAATGTTCAAGTTTATTCCGATAGCGCGTATCTTGTAAATGCCTTCAATCAGCATTGGATAGATGGATGGTTAAAGAGAAACTGGATTAAGAGCGATAAGCAGCCTGTGGAAAATCAGGATCTATGGAAAAAGCTGCTTTCATTGACCACACGCCATCAGGTCACATGGTATAAAGTAAAAGGACATTCGAATAATGTATTGAATAACCGTTGTGATGAACTGGCAACTTCAGAAATCAAACGATATCGCAAAGATGATTAAGAGTTTTCAGGCGTAGGTTCATTATTTTCTATGGTTGTGCCATAAGAATTGTCGCGCAGTTTTACGCGTTTTGCGGCCGTGCGTCTATGTTCATCTGACATTGCGGCGTAATGTCTGCGGGTAGTATTTACATCTGAGTGACCAAGAACATCCGCTACCAAATATATATCTCCAGTTTCATTGTAGAGATTGGTACCAAAGGTACTGCGAAGCTTATGCGGACTTAAACGCTTTTTGAGTGGAGCAGCCAAAACTGCATATTTTTTGACCATCATTTGTACTGCGCGCACAGATATTCTCTTGTTCTGTAATGATAAAAATAGTGCTTTTTCGTCTTCAACCTGTGGCGTTAGCTTTTTACGCACTTCCGTAAGATATTGTTTTATTACATCGGCTACTTCTTCCGAGAAATACAATACTGCCTGATCGCCGCCTTTCCGCGTAATCATAAAGGCATTTAGTTCAAAGTTGATATCTTCAATATTGAGTCCGACAAGCTCGCTAACGCGGATGCCGGTGCCGAGAAAAAGCGTTAGAATAGCTAAATCGCGTACTCTCGTATGTTCGTTGTATTTTTTTTGTCTATCTGAAAGCGCTTCGCCGGTTTCTACATAATCGAGCATACGAGCGACCTCGTCAATTTCCATGCGCAATATTGGTTTTTCATGGCGCTTTGGTAAATCGACCAATTTGGATACATCTGACTGAATGTATTCGGATTTGTACAAAAATTCGTAAAATGCACGTAAAGAAGAGAGCTTACGCATCTTGCCTTGATCGGAATTGGTGCGTTCCACATTATTTTTAATGTAGTAACTCAAATAGTCCATATAGTTGCGCAAATCGCGTACAGTCACGCGTCCAAAATCCTCGTGGGAAAGGGTTAACAATTTGCAATTGGCAAAGCTCGGAACTTCCGCGATTAGATATTCACAAAACAACTTCAAGTCGCCGGCATATACATAGCGTGTGAGCGGCTGAGTTGTATCCGCAATCGATAAGATAAATTCATTGCACGCGTCCGGAAGCTCTCGTAGAATATCACGCGTCAATATTGTAAGTGATTTTGCACGTTCATCCGTATACAAACTCATGAAATCAACCTCAAATGCAAATAAAGAAGAACTTTTAAGAATTCACTATGGAAAAGCAGTCCAAACGGTCATATCTTTTCGCAAAAGCTGTCTTTTACGCATAGATATGTCTGGGTACCCTATCCCTCTTTCAGGGCTTTTTCCTCATCTTCACTTTCATAAATCGCATCAATTTCGACCGCATTGTATTCTGCTCCTGTATGAATGCACTTCATACAGTTATCGCACAGTTTATTGGGGTCCAAATCGCAGCGCATACAGTCGCCGCATTCATCGCAAACTTTATTTTCATTCAACAAACACTGCTTCATGTTTGCTCTCCCGTCTTTATTCAATCACTTTGCTCCGCAGCTTATTGACCGAACGTTTTACTGCGTCTCTACTGTTGCCCCATGGTTTATCTTCGTTTCGATAATCAAATTTCTGAGTAAACCACCATATTTCTTGCTCCAAACGTGCAAAGTTTTCCACTTGCAGATGTGCCAAATCAGCGGTGAAATTCTTTTGATGCTCTCCTGAAAGCTGTTTTTCCGCTTCATCGATCATTTCGCTATAATGCAGTAAACATAATCCTTTGGACTGTCTAAACTGGTCTGCAAAATCAGGTTCATGGGTATACATATATAGTATGGTATATCGATAACGTTCCATGCTTTGATCCATTCTTTCACAGACTACACACGTTTTCGTTAATTTTCGTATTTTGTTTGAAACCTCCGCTAGATCCATTTTAGGTGCGAGTAATCCGAAGGCTCTTTTACCTGCTGGAGCACCGTTAATCGCTTTCTCGCATTCCTTGAGCTCATTGAGAAGTTCTTTCATATGAGTATGCGCCATTAATCCCAGCCCAAGGCGATTGCCCGCATCGTAGAGCTTTTTTAAGTGCGCGCTGCAAAATCCCTTTTGATTTACTTCAATACGCTGATCCGGCTCCATTACAGATTCACCCAAAAAATAATCGATGTTTGAAGTCTCTGCCCTCGCTTGCAGTTCACAGAGCGGACACTCACAATCAGAACGATAGGCATCCCACACGGGTATGGTATCGATATGTTCTTTTCGCATTCTATTTTCTCCTTTCACCCCACGTTAGACTTTTGTGGCAAACGAATGTTTACAGTGAGAACAAGTCAGCGTAATATTGCCCAGCCGCTTTCCCTGCGCATTTCTTCTCGGAAGTCGCAGCAATGTACCACATTGCGGACATTTGACGTATTTGTACTCTTTAACGTTCTTAAATCGCTGCCATGCCTGCTTCCATTGTATCCGCGCGTTGCCAAATGTTTTGAGATACCATTGGTTTTCTTGTGCACGTTTGAATGTATTTTTAGAAAACATTCTAAACAGGCAATAAGCATACGCAATTAACCCTAGAAAATGAATGAATGCGCTTCCTGTGAACGCCGCAATGAGCGTGAGTAGTATCGCGAGAAATAAAAGTGCACTGGATAAAGCATCCGCCCCATTGCGACCCGACATGAATTGTCGAAAGCCTTGCTTGAATTGTGCCCAAAATGACATTATAATATCCTCCACATCGATCAATCAACAGAACCAGCAGAAATAAGGCGATCTGCAAAGGCAGCTGCAAAGCATTTGTCCCAAACAGCAACTCAACATTGGATTGGAGCAAACAGTATTTTGGGGAGTATACCCTCTGTGAAAGCCTTCTGTCTCATAAAATCTCGAACCCGCCTCTATGCGCTGTAATAATACTTGATATTCCATATTGTTTGGATCCAGCTGCACCGCCTGCCTTGCATCTACACTTGCGGCAACACGATTGCCCAAACCCAATTGCGCCATGGCGGAAAGATAATACCATTCCGCGCTTCCATCCTTCAATTCGCCCAAAAGATGGAGAGCTTCCTGATAATGTCCTGCTTGAATATAATGACGCACAGCCTGCATTCTGGGGGAACGGCTGCCCGCATCAGGATCGCTATAATAATTTCCGCCTGAAGAGCCGTTCCACCCCTGAGCACGACCAGACGCTGATGCGCCGCCGCCCTTCATGAGTATGGCATACGCCTCATTGACCTCTTTCATACGAGCTTCAGCTTCAGCGGAGCCCTGATTGACATCGGGATGATATTTCTTTGCCAGCGAACGATATGCCTTTTTAATTTCATCCTCGCTGGCATTCGGCGATACGCCCAATACCCGATATGGATCCTGAATCATGTTCGTCTCCTCTTTGCTCGTTTCTTCACAGATGCGTGAAGTTGATTATAGCGTGTCCATACTCCTGAGTATAAGATGTTGCGCAACAAATCGACATTTTTGACTATGGGTAGCTGCTCAAATCCATATGCGCTTTCAGCAAGCATACTTTGCATTGTATGCACACATAACTCTTCATAATCAGAGCGCTCCATGAGAACAAGCAGCGGATTGAAGTTGCTTTTTGCTTTGTCCCGCTTTACATCATCATAGGCATCCATAAAATAGATAAACTGCCCAAGACCACGACCGATATGCCTCAACGATTCTTCCCAAATATCCTTTCGCCAGCAAAACAAATCTGCCAACATTTCCCCTGTCGCAAGCGCAGGTTCGTCAATAATGAATTCATTTAAATCTTCGATTTGATCAATTCTACCCATCCATCTTTCAATTGCGCCGCACTGTCTTGGATATTGTTTTGCCGTAGATCGATAGCGGCTTTCAATGGAACGCATAAACAATTTAGCAAGAATAGATCGGTCATCCTTCCAGTCATCCGCCAACTTATGGTAGGTCAGCAAAAGGTTCATTGCTGCTGCGTATTCCACCACTTTTGAGCTAACAGTAGATTTGGGCGAAAATGGATGGACTGGACAAGTACGCTCAATAATCTCTTCCTGCTCCTCGTATAACCCATCCAACAATATTGCCAGAAAGGTCAAATCATAGCTATGACTTACGCGCACCACGCTTCCATACAAATCGCTGAGCGATGAGCAAACACCACAGTAGTACATTTGAAAGCGTTTTTTCTGGTCCTCGTTCATTTGCGATAGATCTGGCGTAATATATCCAAACATAACTCTACATTTCACCTGCCATGATCAACCTTATCACTTCAATATAAACCGCAAATAAACGAGCAGAACGGGGGAGGTTTCTCCCCCGCCGCCATATGCTTCAAAGCTACATCAATTACGAAGCGCTTCCATATCGCGTATACGCGCCTGAAGCTTTGTTACTCGGTCCAAAGCAAGTATTCGCTTTTCACGCTCTGCCTCAACCAAATGTGCCGGCGCTTTCGCAATAAAGCTTTCATTGTTCAGCTTACCCTCTGCGCGTGCAACCTCGCTTTCGGCATTTTTTAAATCCTTATTGAGGCGTGCGAGTTCCTTTTCTATATCCACAAGTTCACCAAGAGGGATGAATAACTCACAAGCTTCTGTAACCGCGGAAGCAGATTTTTCGGGGGCAGGATCATCCGCAGCGATCCATTCTACGCTGCTCGCCCCTGCAAGCCGCATAAAATAACCCGTGGCTTCCGAAAGTGTACTTTTCCAGTCGCCATGCGGTCGCAATATGAGCGTAGCGCGTTTACCCGGAGCAACATTCATTTCCGCACGTAAGTTACGAATGGCGCGTATGATTTCCATTACGCCTTCCATCTGATCAGCCGCTTCGGCAAACTGAAGCTCCGGCAGCGTCTGCGGCCATGCGGAGGAAATCAACAGCCCTTTATGCCCCGGCAAATATCCGTATACCTCTTCGGTAATAAAAGGCATATAAGGATGTAGCAGTTTTAATATGCCAGTTAACACATATAACAGAACTTCCTGAGTAACGCGTTTGGTCTTTTCATCCTCGGCATACAAGCCCTGTTTGGCTAATTCAATGTACCAATCGCAGAATGTACTCCAAATAAAGTCATACAGTTTCGTTGCAGCAAAACCCAGATCGTAATTTTCAAGATTCTCCGTAATACTCTGAACCGCTTCCTGAAAGCGAGTAAGAATCCACTTATCGGAAAGCTGAAGACTTTCCGCAGCAGGTATCCCCTGTGGTTCAAAATCTTGCAGATTCATCAGTACAAATCGGCTTGCGTTCCAGATTTTATTGGCAAAATTGCGATACGACTCAATTTTCTCCTCAGACATACGAATGTCGCTGCCCGGCGCAACGCCCATCACCAGCGAGAACCGGAGCGCATCCGCACCAAATTTGTCAATAACTTCAATGGGATCAATGCCATTGCCAAGAGACTTGGACATTTTTCTTCCAAGCGCGTCTCGAACCAATCCATGCATAAGCGCAACTTCAAATGGGCATTTCCCCGTTTGCTCCAGTCCGCTGAATACCATGCGCGCCAACCAGAAGAATATGATATCATAGCCGCACGAAAGCACAGTATTGGGATAATAATACTGGAAATCCTCGGTGTTTTCCGGCCATCCCAAAGTGCTGAACGGCCAAAGCGCAGAGGAAAACCACGTATCGAGCACATCCTCATCTTGATGCACCGGTGCGCCGCAATGTGGACAAACGGTGATGTCCTCGCGAGATACAGTCATCTCGCCGCATTGATCGCAGTAAAACGCAGGGATACGATGTCCCCACCAGAGCTGACGGCTGATGCACCAATCGCGAATGTTTTCCATCCAGTTGAGATAAACTTTTTCAAAGCGATCCGGAATAAACTTAAGTTCCCCTGCATGTACAACCTGAATGGCGGGTTTTGCCAACGGTTCCATTTTTACATACCATTGCGGTTTTGAACCCAAAATAGTCTCGATTGTATTGTGGCAGCGGTAGCAGGTTCCAACGTTGTGCCTAAGGGGTTCAATCTTGACCAGCAGACCCAAATCTTTAAGTTCCTGCACAATCGCTTCGCGGCATACTTCGCGGGTCATTCCTGCGTATTTTCCCGCATTTTCATTCATTGTGCCATCATCATTCATTACGCGAATGATTTCC
>JAFUAR010000012.1 GCA_017460585.1 Clostridia bacterium | reverse complement strand
CTTGCTGAGCAGCGCCGCCTCGCCCCGCTGGGTATAGCAGCCCGCCATGACTACGACCACGTAATCGCAGCCCGTGCGCGCGCGCGTTTGCCGAAGCTGCCACTCGTGCCCCGAATGGAAGGGGTTGTATTCGGCAATGACTCCGGCAACGCGCATGGGAAAACTCCTCCAATCGATCGGGTTTACAGCTCCATGGCGAGCTGTCCGGTGCGGCACGGGCGCTGTTTCGCCCGAGTTACAATGTCATTCGGCTGCAAATGCCCGATAAGCAGCGGCGAGCGCGGGTCGTGCAGGGCAAAATTGCGGCGCACGGCGCGTATATCGGCGTTCGCGTAGCAGTAGCGGCAGCCATGCATACAGGTATTGTAGGCGCCGATATCGTGCGCGATCAGGCAGGCGCACCCTTCTCGCGCGCCGGTTTCACCGCGCAGATCTATTTTTTCGCCCAGCGCCTTTTCCAGCACCGCGCGTGTAAAGCAGCCGGAGCAATCTATGCCCAAAGGCGCAAGCTCCGTTCCTTCACAGCAGCTGCGAAGCGGAATGCATGTATCTGCGCATATTTGAGAAAACGCCTCGCCAATGCGCAGCCGTTCCGCGCGAGAAACTGCCCTGCCTTCCGGAAAATTGCGGCGGGTCTTTTCGTATAGATCCAGAAAGCTGAAAACACACGCGCCCACATATCCCGCAAGCGCGTTCGCCATTTGGCGAAACGCGCGAATGTGGAATTCCAAGGAGTAGCGCTCGGTAATCAGCACGGGATCGTACCGCCAGTGTACGCGCTCCGCGCCCAGCAGCCTGCCAAGCGAACGCACGCTATTTGCCACATCGCGCCAATCGGGCACGTTGGGTTCGATATCGCGCCCATAGGGCGTAATGGTCACAAACCAGAACTGCCGGTAATCGGCAAGTTCGCGAATATACCGGAGCATGGGCGCGGGGTTCTTGGTGCAAAAGGAGAGCACGTCCGCCACATCGGGCGACAGGCTGTAGCGGGTAACGGCGTTCAGATTGTAGGGGTTGCGCGCCAGCACATAGCCCTCCTGCACGCGGTTCATGAACCATTCGCTAAACCAAGCGGGAATATCCGTGCGCATACCCGCCTGTATAATCATAGCGGTATCCTCCCCATGAGGTGGTTGTATCCAAGGTACGCAAAGTGTTATAATAGGGCATCCTGTCTTAGGAGGGTGCCCTATGGTACGAAGGCATTATCGATTTTACGGTTCGGTACAGGGCGTGGGTTTTCGCTATCGGGCAAGGTACGCCGCTTCGCTTTTTGGCGTAAGCGGATGGGTGCGCAACTGCTGGGATGGAAGCGTGGAAATGGAAGCGCAGGGCGATGAAGCAAACCTTGCACATATGCTGGAGCGCATATTCGCCGGCGCGTTCATTCAGGTAGAGCGCATGGAGCGCGACGATCTGCCCCTAGATGAAACCGAACGCGATTTCCGAACGCTCGACTAAGTCGACTGCTCAGCGCTGCGCGCCGCGTTTGGGCATATACGGGCGATTTGCGCCGTCCATTTGATCGGCAATTTCATCCATTTGCACCCGAAGCGCTTCGATTTGCGCTTCGTATTTTTTTCCGCGCCAAAGGCATATGGCGATGAGCGCAACCGCGCATACTACCGCCGCGGCGCGCAGGGCGATATTGGAGTGCAGCAACATACGCGCCGCCAGATCAACGGCGATGGCGGCGATTAATCCCAACGGCAAAATCGCGCGCAGGCGCTTCGCCTTGGCGATGGCGGCGTTGCGCCGGGTCTCCAGCGCCCTCCATTCGTTCGCCAGCTGGTCGAACGCGGCGTTCTTTGTCCATTCACTCATACGCGAACCGTCCCGTCCGGATCGAGCACCCGCCACATTTCCTTCACGCTTTGGAAGGTATAGGTGGGAATAATATCGCCGGTTTCAATCATTTCCGCGGTGGCTTCGCCCGTCAACACGGCGATTGCCGCCGTTCCGGCATTCAATCCTACCGCCACATCCGTATAGAGCCGGTCGCCCACCACGCAGGTCTCCTCGGTACTGCGGGAAAAGCGCGCGTGCGCGCCGTATACCATGGCGGGGTCCGGCTTGCCCAGAAAGGTCGGCTTGCGACCCGTGGAATTGGTGAGCATTTGGCATATGGAGCCGCAATCGGGCACAAAGCCGAAGCTCGCGGGGCAGCACAGATCGGGGTTGGTGGCGAAGAAGGGCTTGTCGAAGCGCGAGAGCATTTCGCAGGTGTTGCGCAGCTTGGGGTAGGTGAGCTCCCCGTCGTATCCCACCAGAATAATGTCCGCCGACTCGTCGACCTTTTCCGTGGTGCGAATGCCCGCCTTGGCGAGCTCGCCTACGAAGGATTTCGTACCCTGACAGTACACGAGCGCGCCGGAATAGTGCTCCTTGAGGTAGTAAATGGTCGCCATGGTGGCGGTGAAGTAATTGTCCGGCGCGGAGGGCACGCCCAGCCGCGTCATTTTGGCAATTAGGTCTTCAACGGAATGAGTGGAATTGTTGGTAATAAATACGTATTCGCCGCCCATTATGCGTATAGCGGCGAGCAGCTCCTTCGCGCCGTCAAACAGGCGTTCGTCCTGATTCAGCGTACCGTCCATATCAAACAGGAACAGGCGCTTGTCGCGCAGCGCGGAAGCGTCCTTTCCGAAATAATCCAAATCATAGGGTTTCAAAGGTGAAATACCGTCCTTCTTACGTAGTGTAGCATATTCTCAGTTCCAGCGACTGCGAATGGTCGCCGAACTTTTCGCCAAATAAATTCATGCCGCCGATGTGCTCCGCATCGTCCGGAATGCCGATGCGCACGGATACGCACCCGCAGTCGGTCAGGCTCAAATCGCGCACGGTAATATCCGATATGCGCTCGCTGTCCAAATAGGTACCCGAGCGATCCACGCGCCACGTTTTTAAAAAGCCGTACTGCGTGGACAAGATGCTCCACCACTCCGGCGTCAGCCGTCCCCTGCGCCCGCCGCAGTCGCACGGGCTGGTCCATACGCCCAGCCGCACGTCGTTGACCTCTACGGCGATGTCGCTCTTCCAAGGGTCGCGGTACATCGGCGCTTCGGAGCAGGCTTCAAAGCTGATCTCGATCCATTCCACATTGTCCTCGCTCAACGCTTCCGGCGGCGCGAAGCGGTATTCCAAAAAGCCCTTCTGGAACCATATGAGCTGCGCGGCAAAGCGCTCCGGCGTGTAAAACAGGTTGGGCGAATCCATGGGACCGATTACGCTGAATTCCGAGGCGAGCCCGCAGGTGGGCGTAATGGCATCCGCCGTGGAATAGCCGCCGATGGGCATACGCAGCACCAGTGAAGCAGCGTCCGAATACTGCTCGTGTACGAGCGATACCGCCAGCGAATCCAGCTTGCGCGAGCATATTTTCAGCGAACCGTGCGTGCCGGGCTGTACCTCGCTGAGGATTAGGTTCGCGTCCTCCAATATGCGCACGGAGAGCGCGGCGGTGGACATGGGAATATCCAGCGCCTTGGCGAGCTCGCCCACGCTCTTGTTGCCCTCGCCCAGCATACGCAGTATGTCGATGCGCGTTTGCGAGGAGAGCGCATGGCAGATCTGCCGCAACAGCTCCGGTCGCTCAATGGATAAATTCGCGTGTTTGCCGATAATTTCCTTCATGCCTGCATTCCTTCACCGTTATTTTGCGCTCTTCCAAGGCTGCATGAGCGCGCGCACGGTTTCCGCAATTTCCTGCGGCGCGCCGTTGTCGCGCCCAATTACATACGCCCGATACAGCGCCCGATCGGTTTGCACCGCGAGCACGAGCGGAACGCCGCGCGTATTGCTCGCGTCTCCAACGTATTCCGTTTGCCAGTCGGCGCATTCCGCCTGTGCAAGCGCGGCGCGAACGGTTTGTTCCAATACATCGTCGGTCCGCCGAGCGGTTCTGGCGCGACAGACGTCGTGGGTAAACAGCGCGCCGCTATCGTAATACGCCCAGCCGCGCTCAAAATCGATAATAAGGCACTGCGAGGCGGGGTCTCCGGGCACGATCGCCAGTACCTGCGCGATGGTCTCGGAATCCGTCATCGCGCCAAGCGGCTGCGCGGGGGCATTGATCAAATCGTCGTAGGAGAGGGGCAAATCGAGCTCCATATTGCGCGCGTATGCCTGAAACAGCCTATCGGACATGAGATTCAGCCGAATCTCCGTCATGCGGTATTCCTCCACAAACGCCTCTACGCGGCTGCGAAGCGCGGCGTCGTCATTGGAAAAACCCGCTCGCTCCATAAATACGTCTGCGGACATATTTGCCTCCCCCAGCGCGGCGCAGGCGCACAGCAGCGCCGCCAGCGCCAGCGCGCAAACGCGCGCCGATATGCGCTTACTTAAAATACGTATTGACATAGGTTTTAAACAAATTCAGCATGGCGGGCGCGACGGTTTCCGCAAAGTACTTGCAGGTGCGCCACAGTAGATTATCGCTGTCCGCGATCTGTTCGGTATCGCGGCGCATACGTTCGGACAGGAAGCTGCCCCAACCCTCCAGCGTCGCGTTGTAATTGATGAATACATTGCCGCGCGCGTCGGTATCAGTCCAATAGCTCTCGCCGTCCGCGCCCGGGAAGTGCCCCGAATAGCCGACGACCAGATTGTCCGTAATGCCGCCCATCATGTCGGAAACCAGCACGGAGGATACTTCGCCTTCCAGATAATCCTTCGCTAAATCAACGACCGCTTGATACGCCTGCCGCTCGTAATAATTCATGCCGCGCAGTATGCCGGCGCGCTGTTCCGGGTCGCATATTGCGGTAACAATGCGGGTCACCAAACCGCTGTCCGTAATTTTGAGCGCCTGCGCGCACGTCGCAATGTAATCCGCCACATCCGATTGCAGCAATTGATAAACGGTCTCGTTGTAATTGTAGTAGTTGTAGTCCGCCTTGTGGTTCTGATCGTAGCGCAGCATACCCGCGTTCCAGTCTATGGCGTGTCCGCTTTCGTGGAACCACGTTTGCAGGTATTCGTCGTCGGCCTCGGTACCGTCCATATAGATCATATTGGTGTTGGGCGCGAAGTAGGAAACGGTGAAATCCTTGAGCACAGCGTTGCCGTTTCGGCGATAGGTCGCGTAGGAATACACGTACAGGTTGCGGTACAGCTCCGGCGCGGTTCGAATGGTTTGAATGATTTTATCCGCCACGCTGGTGCGCACGCCGGAATTGAGCAGGTCTGCGCGCATCATGGCGACGAAATCCGCGTTATCCATGGGGTTTCCGCTGCCGATTCGCGTGAGTACCGCCGCAAAGCTGTCCTCCGTGGGGCGATTGGGGTCGTATACCAATACGTCCACCTTGGCGCTCGCGCCATCCGCCTTGGCGGTAATGGTGGTGCGCCCCACCTTTACGCCGGTGACGCGCCCGCCGGATACCGTGGCGATATTCTTGGAGGCGGTGCTCCATACCACGCTCGTCTCCGCGTTGGCGGGGGAGAGCGTTGCCGAGAGGTTGATGGTTCCGCCGAGCTTGAGCGGCACTATGCCGGATTCGCTCAGCTTGATGCCGCTGGCGTGTACGCGATCGATGACCACTACGGCGATGGTCGCCTTTTTCTTATTATCTGTGGTAACGCTAATGGTGGTGCTGCCCGGCTTCACGCCGGTGACGAGTCCGTTTGCCGAAACGGTCGCAATCTTGGTTTTGGCGCTCTTGTAGGTATAGCTCGCGCGGGCGGTGGAGGGGGTGAGTACGGGCGCAAGCTGCGCGGAAGCGCCCACCTTGACCGTAATCGCCGCGTCGGCAAATGATACCGCCTGCGGCTTGTAGGGGTTGACCACCGTGATCGAAACGGTCGCCTTCTTTTTGTTGGCGGTGGTGACCGTAATTTTTGTCGTACCTTCTGCCACGGGCGTTACCGTGCCGTTTGAGGATACGGTCGCGATCTTGGGCTTGTTGCTCTTCCAAGTAAAGGTGGTGCGGGCGGTGGACGGGGTGAGCACGGGCGTGAGGACCGTGGTTTCGCCCATGGTCAGTACCACATTGGTATTCTGGAAGGCGACGCCCGTGGGCTTGTAGGGATCGGTCACCTGTATGGTGACGGTCGCCTTCTTGCCGCTCGTTGCCTTTACGGTGATCTTGGCTTTGCCCTCGCTCAGCGCGGTGACCAGACCGTTGGCGTTTACTGAAGCTATGGCGGGCTTGGCGCTGGTCCACGTCAGGCGGTTATCCGCGTTGGCGGGGGTCAGCGTGGGGGTGAGGGTGAGCGTTTGTCCAATGGGCAGCGTCACGGTCCCCGTGGCGCTCAGCGTGATTTTGGTGACCTTAATATTGACGTTGACTTGCGATTCCTTCGCGCCGCAGGCGGTGCATACGCCGTTTTGCCAGGTGTGCGCCTCCGTAGCGTACGCGCCGGAGGATACCTTGCGATCCGACAGAATCAGCCCGCATACATCGCACACTTCGCGCTCGTATACATCGGCTGACCAGGTGTGCGTGCCCTGTCCGGCGTTTTCCGCGCAGGTTTGGTTGCGCGCCTCCCGCTGTACGCTCACCGAGGGATGCGTGCACGCCTTCGCGTAGCCGCATTCCGTGCATACGCCGCGATCATCGAAGGAATGCGTATCGCGCAGGGTGGCGATCTCGTCGTCTTCCCACATATAGATCAGCGCGCCGCACTTGTCGCAGTAGGCGTACAGTGTGAGCAGACCGGTGGTTACGTGCTCCTGCGGATCGTTGACATTTTGGTAGGTCGCGTTCTGCCAGGAGTAGTAGAGGTGCTCTACATGGCTGCAGGAGTTGATATGTCCGCACAACGTGCATATGTTGCTGTAGTACGAGTCGGAATCCAGCGCGTATACGTGCACATCGGTTCCGGTTTGGTCGGGATATACGGTGTAGCTGAGCCACGCTTCGCATACCGTGCATACGACCGCCTGATAGGCGTCCGCCACAATCGTGTGGCTGGAATCGCTTTTGTTGTCGTAGTAGCGATAGTTATCGTAAAAGGTGCGTACTTCCGTTTGCGGGTGCGTACAGGCGACGGCTTCCGCGTTCTGTTCACCTTCGGCGGGCTCGATTGCAGCCAACTCATCCTCGGGGAGGGCTTCCGCCATGGATTCGTTGGCGATGATAATCTCTTCGGGCGCCTCTTCCGCCTCCGCTTCCGCATTGGAAGGTTCGAGCGCGGGCTCCGCCTCCACGGGCGGCTCGAGCATAGATTCGAAGTCGCCTTCCGCTTCCGACGGCGCGTTTTCCGCTTCGGTAGGTTCAGGCGAGATGGGCTCTGCACCTATGTCTTCCGCGGCTTCTTCAAGCGTTTCCGGTTCTTCCGCCTCTTGTATTTCTGGCGATACTTCAATCGCCTCGTTGACGTCGCCTTCATCTATTTCGGCGATTTCTTCGGGCGCTTGCGCCGTCGCTTCTATCTCCGCGGACGCGGCAATCGTTTCCAATGCCTCGTCGAGCGCTTCGGATAGCCCCAAGGGCGTCATGAGCAGCGTCAGTGTGAGCAGCAGCGCAAGAAGGCGCATCCGGAATCGCTTCATGGAACCTCAACCTTTCGTCCGTCAATAGCAACAGAATAACATGAAGGCATGACCTTGTCAAGGAAGACGCGGCGAAAATGGTGCATCCTTCTTCCTATTATAATCGCCTTATTTTGGCGCGCGTTCTCTGAGCGCGTAAGGCGTTTCGATGAATTGTGACCAGCATTTCAAATGAAAGTCATAATTATATCCTTGACCTCTTGCCATTAGACCTCTATCATTTAAGGTAGTATCGTTATGCGTGTTTACACACGCGCTTCTACCGAAGGAGGACGGTTCATGTTTTGCTCAAAATGCGGGAAGACACTCGTCATCGGCGCGGAAGCGTGTCCGTACTGCGGGCTGGAGATCGGGAACAGTCGCTTTGCCGGTTCCCTGTATACCTCGGCGCAGACGAGCATTCTCCCGGGAGACGATGTGCGCAGTATCCTCACGCGTGGATATACGCATTCCGGTTATACCCGTACCACATATACTCGCACGCCGGAGGTCTCCGACCGCGGCGACGCGGATACCCGCACCACCTATCGCCCCGCCTACAACGGCGATTCCATTCCCGAGGATATGCGCCGCGAGCTGCGCGAAAGCCGCGAGCGCGCGCAGGAGGAAGAACCGGAGCAGGAATACGAGTTCTACGATCGTGAAGCTTACGATCGCGAGCCGCCGGAGGACCTTTCCGAGGAAGCCGCGACCAGCTTGGAGGCGGTGGAGGACGAGCTCCAAATGGACGATGTAGACTGGTCGGCGTTCCGCGCAAAGCCCATCGAGTCGGTGGGGCAGTCGGGCATCAGCTCCGATGCGAACGAGGTCATTCAGAAGATCGAGTCCGTCGAAAGCAAAAAGCAGGCGAAGCAGAAGAAGCCCGCCTACGGCGAGTACGAGGAACCCGTCAACACCACCGTGACCGAGGGCGAGGTAATCGACGCCCCCGAGGTCGCACAGGACGAGGTGTTTGACGATCTCGAGGATTACGAAGAGTATCAGAGCGCGCCGTTCGGCGTGAAGCAGATTATTCGCATCGTAGCGGCGGTGGTCGCCGTTGCGGTCGTCGCGGTGGGCGGCGTGCTGTGGCTGCGCTATGTGCGCTCCAACCATTCTACCTCTCCCATTGAAAATGTGCGGCAGGAGTTGTACGACAGCGGCGTTGCCCTTATGAAGAAGCACGCCTCTACCGATTACGAGCAGGAAATTTTGGAGGCGTTCAGCAATACCGGCAGCGACATAACCACGCTCTCCGCCGCGCTCACCAGCTCTCAGGCGGAGGTCGACGCGCTCCGCCCCGATGAGACCACTGAGAACGAAGGGTTGTTCATGAACGCCCTGAACCAAATCGAGAAGAACATTTCCAACTGTATCACCTCCGACGCCATGGAAATGAGCTCCACCGTAGCCGCGGGAGCGGGCAGCTCCGAGGTGCGCTGGGCAATTGTGAACAATTCCATCTCCATGCTGGAAAACGCCACCTCCGCCACCGGCTTGACCGCCATTATCAACGGGCAGGTCGTCGCGGTGCAGACCGCCGCGCCCGAACCCACCGCTACGCCCTCCGTCAACTACAACACGCTGTCGAAGGGGCAGAAGTCCGAAGAGGTTAAGGCGCTTCAGGAGCGCTTGATCGAGCTGGGCTACCTGAACGATACCGCCGACGGCGCGTTCGGCAACAAGACCATGACCGCCGTGAAGATCTTCCAGCAGGTGGTCGGTATGCCGGTGACCGGCGTAGCCGATAACGCCACGCTCATCGCCCTGTACGCGGACGACGCGCCCATGGCGGATCCCTCCGCCACCGTCGTGCCCGAGGATGCGACCGGCGCGGACGAGCCGGAAATTCCGGAGGAAGACGACGATACCGGTCTGCTCAAGACCTCGGATATCGGCGCCTGATTGCTTCAACCCTATGCGGTCGATCCTTTTTCCACGAGGGATTGACCGCTTCTTTATCTTTGCCATACCCGCCCTTTTGGAAGGAGTTCGCCCATGAATCCCCCTATTGTCGCCCTGATATACGACTTTGACAAAACCCTTTCCCCGCGCGATATGCAGGAGTATTCCTTCCTGCCCGGCATTCAGGTAGAGCCCGACCGCTTCTGGGGGCTGTGCTCCGACTTTGCGCAGGAGCACAATATGGACAGCGTGCTCACCTATATGTACCTTATGCAGAAAATGCGCGGTTCCTTGGATCTTTCCAAGGAGGCGCTGCGCCGGCTGGGCGAGGATGTGGAGTTTTTCCCGGGCGTGGAGAGCTGGTTTTCCCGCATCAATGAAATTGGCGAGCGCATGGGCGCGCAGGTGGAGCATTATATCATCTCTTCGGGATTGACCGAAATCATCAAGGGCAGCGCCATCGGTGACCAGTTCAAGGAGATCTTTGCCGCCTCCTTCTGCTACGACGCGGCGGGGGAGCCGGTTTGGCCATCGACCGCGGTGAACTACACCAACAAAACGCAGTATCTATTCCGCATCAACAAGGGCATTATGGATGTAACCAACGACCGCGACCTGAACGCCTTCACCCCCGAATATATGCGCCGCGTGCCCTTTAGCAATATGATCTACGTGGGCGACGGCTTGACCGACGTGCCCTGCATGAAAATGACCCGCCAGAAGGGCGGCTATTCCATCGTGGTACACGCGCCGGGTCGAACCGACATGGCCGACGATATGCTCCTGCAGGGGCGCGTGGATTTCTCCTGCGAGGCGGATTATACCGCGGGCAGCGCCATGGAGCGCGTGGTGACCATGCTCATTCGCCGCATATTGGCGACCCACGAACTCTCCTACCACCACGCCCTGCAAATGCAGGAAGCCCAGCGTCGCCGCGGCGAGTTTCTTCCTTTAAATATCCCCATGCGCGGCGGTCTTATGGACGAAGCGCCGGAGTAAACAGCCTATGAAGTTTTTGCACTTTTCCGATATCCACTTGGGGAAAGCCCTGAACCGCCTGAGTCTCATGGAAGATCAGGCGGAGATTTTACGCCAGATGCATACCATGGCGGCGCGCGACGATGTGGACGCCGTGCTCATTGCGGGCGATGTATACAACCGCGCCCAGCCGCAGCCGGAGGCGATCTCCGCGTTCAGCGCCTTTTTGACCGATCTGGCGGCGCTGGGCAAGCCGGTGTGCGTAGTGCGCGGCAATCACGATGGCGAAGCCCAGCTTTCCTACGCCGAGCCGCTGCTGCGCGCGCAGGGCATTTACCTGACCCCGCCCTACGATGGAAGCGTGCGCTTCGTCGACCTGTCGGATGCGTTTGGTCCCCTGCGCGTGCACCTGCTGCCCTACGTGCGCCCCATTCAGGTGCGCCGCGCCTTGAATGACGATTCCATCTCCACCTACGAGCAGGCGGTCGCCGCCGCCCTGAGCCGCGCCCAGCTGCTGCCGGAGGGGCGCAACGTGCTGGTGACCCACCAGTATGTGACCGGCGCGCAGCTTTCCGATTCCGAGGAGCGCCCCGTGGGCGGGCTGGATCAGGTATCGCGGCAGGTGTTCGCGGCGTTCGATTTCGTGGCGTTGGGGCATTTGCACCGCGCGCAGACGCTGGATGGCGGGCGCATTCGCTACAGCGGCGCGCCGCTGGTGTACTCGTTTGATGAATGCGGTCAGACCAAGTCCGCTTCACTGGTCGAGGTGGGTCCAAAGGGTGCGCCGAACCGCTTCGAGGCGCTGGAATTTGCGCCCATGCGGCGGGTGCGCGTGCTCACGGGCACGCTGGAGGAGTTGTGCGCTCTGCCGCGCAGCGAGGACTATATACAGGCGGTTTTGACCGATGCCGAGCGCCTGCTCGACCCGTTCGGCGCGCTGCGCGTCAACTTTCCCAACCTGCTCGCGCTGCGCCAGTCGGGCGGGACGACGGGCGGCGAAGGCGGTTCAACCATTGAGGAGACCTTTGAACCCGCGCTCTCGCCCGAAGAGCACTTTTCCCGCTTCTTTGAGGCGCGCAACGGCGTTTTGCCCAGCGCGGCGCAAATGGAGTGGATTGTGCAAGTGGTGCGGGAGGTGACGAACGAATGAAGCCGTTGAAGCTTACGCTGAGCGCGTTTGGTCCCTACCTTTTGCCCACGGAGGTGGATTTTTCCCGCCTCGGCGGCAGGGGGCTGTTTCTCATTACCGGCGATACCGGCGCGGGTAAGACCACCTTGTTTGACGGCATCACCTTTGCGCTCTACGGCACGGCCAGCGGCGGGCGCGATCGGCGCGATTCCGCCGCCTTCCGCAGCGACTTTGCCGACCCCAAGCAGGAAACGTGGGTGGAGCTCACCTTCGAGCACCGCGGGCGCACCTATCGCCTGCGCCGCAATCCCTCCTACGAGCGCGAGGGCTTTAAGACCCAGCGCAGGCACGATGCGGAAATGACCTGCCTTGAAACCGGACAGGTATGGACCCGCGCCAAGGACGTGACCGACGAGGTCGTGCGACTGCTGGGGTTGACCGAGCAGCAGTTTCGCCAAACGGCGATGATCGCGCAGGGCGATTTTCTGCGCATTCTCCACGCGGGAAGCGACGAGCGCGAACTCATGTTCCGCGAGATATTCGGCACCCAGCTCTATAACCGCATTGGCGAGCGCGTGGCGGAGGACTGGAAGCGCGCGCGCGACGATCGGCAGTCCGCCGCCGAGGCGTACCAGAGCCTGTTCGCTGCGCTCCCGCCTGAGGCGATGGGGGAGGAGCTG
>JAFUAR010000105.1 GCA_017460585.1 Clostridia bacterium | reverse complement strand
TCGCCCATATGCAATATAACTTCGTCGGTTCCAGTGGTAATTCGACAGCTTCCACGTTCTATAACGATCGCTTCGAACTCTTCGTGCCAATGCCATGGAACGACCATCTCTCGCAGGTCGTCGTGGTAGCAGGCGATTGGGAAGCCCGCCGTGCCATGCTTTTTCAATTCGCGATCGCGTTCATCCGTAAGCACGCCGCATTCTGAAAGTGCCATATCCATCTCCCAAAGATTATTTGACGGTTTAATTGCATGAATTTGCCGAAATTGTACTAACCGAATCGACCAATTGACGGTATAATTATATCATGCAACGTCAAATAGAGCAATCGTGAAGTGTACGCTCCATTTTGTGTCGGAGGGGAGGAAGGGGAAATTATGCTTTCATTGCTTTTGGTCGTCATTTATCTCGCCTTTATTAGTCTTGGTTTGCCGGATTCGCTGTTGGGAGCTGCGTGGCCAACGCTCTATCGCGCGCTGAACGTGCCCGTATCGTGGTCGGGAATGGTTTTTCTGATTATTGCTGCGGGAACGGTTGTTTCCAGTTTGCTCAGCGATCGGATGACGCGTTGGTTGGGAGCGGGACGCGTAACCTTGTTCAGCGTGGCGACTACCGCAGTTGCGTTGTTCGGTTTCTCGTTCAGCCATTCTTTTATCGAACTATGTATTTGGGCAATTCCTTACGGTTTGGGCGCGGGAAGTGTGGATGCGGCTCTTAATAACTATGTTGCGCTCCATTATGCGAGCCGACATATGAGCTGGTTGCATTGTATGTGGGGCGTGGGTGCTTCACTAGGTCCGTATATTATGAGCGCTGCGCTGACGAATGGATTGAGCTGGAATGTAGGCTACAGGCGCGTCGGCATGATTCAAACGGCGCTTGTGGCGGTGCTGATCGTATCGCTGCCATTGTGGAAGAAGGTTCAGAACGGTATAAACGAAGCGACAAGCGAAGCCGCGGGAAGACCGCTTTCACTGAAGGAGATATTTGCCCTCCCCGGCGCAAAGCATGGTATGCTTTGTTTCTTCTGCTATTGCGCGCTGGAACAGACCACCGGACTTTGGACAAGCAGCTATCTTGCGCTGGTTAAGGGCATGGATGCTGCGGTGGCGGCACGATACGCTTCGCTGTTCTTTCTGGGCATAACTGCGGGGCGGGCGATATCTGGATTCATATCGATGAAACTGAATGATGAACAAATGGTTCGATTGGGGCAGGGGCTGGTTTTTGCCGGCATATTGCTCATGTTGCTGCCGATGGGGGATCAGGCGTCTTTGGTTGCGCTCATCATCATTGGATTGGGTTGCGCGCCCATATACCCATGCCTGATTCATGCGACCCCCGCCCATTTTGGGGCGGAGAATTCACAGGCGGTCATAGGCGTACAAATGGCGTGCGCATATATAGGCACATCGCTTATGCCGCCGCTGTTCGGCGTGCTCTCTAAGTGGATTGGCATAGCCAGCCTGCCGCTTGTGCTCGGAGTGGACCTACTTGTGATGATTGCGTCGCATCGTGCGCTGAGTCGGGGGACGAAGCGATGAAATGCGATTTCCATGTGCATACTTGGCACAGCGATGATTCTCAAACGCCCATGGAGACCATGACGCGTCGGGCGATTGAGCTCGGATTGGAAGAAATTTGTTTTACAGACCACATCGATTATGGCGTGAAATGGGACGACGGACCGAAAGAGCGACGCAATTGCCTATGCGAGCCTTATTTTGAAGAATTATACGCAATTCAAAGAAAATACGAGAATGAAATTGTCATTCGTGCGGGCATGGAGTTTGGAATCCAACCGGAGACCGCGCCGATGTTTCAGAAGACGTACGATTCGTGGAAATTTGACTTCATCATATTGAGCTGCCATCAGGCGAACAACCGAGAATTCTGGAATCAAGATTTTCAGCAAGGCAAAACACAGGCGGAAATTCACGAAGCGTACTATAGCAATATTCTAGCCTCTATGCATTGCTTTCATGATTACAGCGTGCTTGGGCATCTCGATATGATTAAACGCTACGATCCCTACGGCGATTATCCCGATGAGCGCGTTCTTCCCATGGTTGAGGAAATACTTCGTCTTGCAATACTGCAGGGCAAAGGCATCGAGGTGAATACTTCTTGCTTTCGCTATGGATTAAAGGATCTCACGCCATCTCGTGCCATTTTACGGCTATATAGGGCTTTAGGCGGTGAAATTCTTTCCATGGGTTCCGATGCGCACAAACCCGCAGACCTAGCCGCCTATATTGAAGCGACCAAGCCCGTATTGCGGGATTTGGGATTTCGGTATTTCTGTACGTTTGATAAAATGAAGCCCATTTTCCATAAGCTATAAATGCAGCGACCTGCCTTATAAATAGGCAGGTCGCGCTCAATCATCACTATGCAAGCAATTCAACCAGTACGGCATTTTGCACTTCAAGCCCTTTACGCGTAAGATACAGATGATTGGCGTGGATTTCCACCAGACCCATAGTCCGTAGGCGATCCAATGTTTTGGTATGCGTAGCGACAAAGTCTTCTCCGAATTCCCGCCGATACGCGTTCAAATCCATGCCGCGGATTAATCGCGTGGATAGCATCAACGTTTCCTCCATGCGCTCCTCGCGGGAAAGGGGGACGCGGCGGATTGCCCGCGTTCCGCGCAGATACGCCTGCAAGGAACGGGGGTT
>JAFUAR010000104.1 GCA_017460585.1 Clostridia bacterium | reverse complement strand
TTGTAGAGGTCAGCGGTTCGAATCCGCTATGCTCCACCAAATGAAACGAATCCGAAACATTTAAGTGTTTTGGATTCGTTTCATTTGGTTTTCTATTTAGAACATTACCACGTAATCAATCCACCTTCATCCAAGGAAAAGGCATCGCCTAAAACGTCGCATAATAGCTCGGCGTTTCACTAATGACGATGCCTACTATTTTAGATGGATAATTGAATTCGTCACGCACGCGGGCGGAACAATCCCGCATTAGTTTGCATCGTTTTGAATTGCGTTCATAGTTGCATACTTTCCGCCTAGTCGCAGCAATTCTTCATGCGTACCATGTTCGATGACGCGACCTTCTTCGATCACAAGAATTTGGTCCGCGTTGCGTATTGTGGAAAGACGATGGGCGATGGCGATGATGGTGCGCTGCCCCGAAAGCCCAGCGATCGCCTGTTGAATCTGGCGTTCCGTCTCCACGTCCACCGAAGCCGTGGCTTCGTCCAATACAATGATCGGCGATTGACGCAATATGGCACGGGCAATGGCGATGCGCTGTTTCTGCCCGCCGGAGAGGCGCATACCGCGCTCACCTATGGCGGTATCATAGCCGTCCGGCATCTCCATGATATCTCGGTGGATATTGGCTGCCTTGGCGGCTGTTTCTATTTCGTTTCTCGTGGCGGTTGGGCGGGCATAGCCGATGTTTTCGGCAACGGTACCGTTGAATAAGAATGTGTCCTGCAATACCGGCGAAATCGCGCTTCGAAGGCTTTCCAGCGTCGCGCAAGAGATATCGTTGCCATCAATCAGTATGCGCCCTCGATCGGGCTCATAGAAACGGGAAATCAATTGTGTTAGCGTGGTCTTGCCAACGCCTGTGGGTCCTACCAACGCCAGCATTCTGCCTGGTGCGCAGTGGAAGGAGACATCCTGCAGCACGGGACTGCCCGACTGGTAGCTGAAGCTGACGTGCTCAAAGACGATATCGCCTTTCACGTTTTCGAGGGGTTTGGCATCAGACTGATCCATGATTTCTACCGGTGCATCCAGAATATCCAGTACGCGTTCCGCGCCTGCCAGCGATTGCTGCATATTCTCCAGCAGATTCGCCAGACCAGTCACGGGTGTGTAGAAGAGGGATAGGTATAGCAAGAAAGCGACGATGTCTGAAACCCGAAGCCCGCCTTGATAGGCCATCCAGCCGCCAAAGCCCGCAACAAGAATTGTACCGAGCGCAGATATGAATTCTACCGAAGGATGAAACACGGCGCTGACCTTTAAAGCCTTCAACATGGCGCGGATATGGTCGAAGTTCTTCTCATTGACACGGTCGGTTTCATATTCCTCGCGTCCAAATGATTGGATTTCATGTACTCCGGAAAGATTGTCCTGAAGTTTGCCGTTTAATTCACCCATTTTCTTTTGGGAAACGCGAAAGAAGGGACGTACCTTCTTGGCAAAGATCACTCCGGAAACGAGTATGAGAGGGATGGGCGCGCAGGTGATCAGCGCAAGTCTCCAGTTGATCGTCAGCAGCATAATCAGTACGCCCGCAAAGGTGACGAAATTGGTGATGGATTCCGGAATGATGTGGGCATAGAGCAATTCAAAGTCTCGCGTGTCGTTGACGATGCGGCTCATCAGGTCGCCCGTTTGTTTATCGTGGAAAAAGCCCATGTGCATCCGTTCCAGCTTGTCATAGGTGCGGGTGCGCAAGTCGCCCACGAGGTACCAAGCCGCTCTGTGCGCCAGATAATTGCTCATAAAGCGAAACAATACACTAAGCAGGTACAGCGCAGCCAACCACGCTGTCAGCAGCATGATTCTATGTAGACCGGTTTCATCCACACCGCCTTCTATAACGCTGGTGACGGCGGAGAGAAGTTTAGGGGCAGCCAAATTGATGCCCGTCAGCGCGAGCGTATCGATTATGGCCGCAAGATATAGAGCTTTATATCGCTTTGCTTCGCGGCTGAGCCGCCAAAGTAATTTCATAGTGATTATATTCCTCACATTCGGCTTTATTTCAGCCTTGTGCACACTGCTTAGAAATTCGATGATGTCCGGCTGCTGGTTTAGTTTGTTCAATAATTATGGAACCATTCTTCGCTCGGGGAAGCCGCATCGTTCTAAAAGCCCATTTTCAGATTGTTGCGCCCATGGGACAGGGCGTTTAGCAGCACCTGTCGGAGACTTAAGATCGACAAAATGCATGAAGGGGAAGCCACAGCGCCTCCCCCTCAAATCTCAACCTCAGTACTGTTCGCTTTATTGCCGCAAAAAGGGCAATTGCCGTTTTCCGCCGTACAGTCCCTTAGGCGACTGGATTTACACCATTAGGCGATAGATGTTGGCGCAGTCCTCGGCGTTCAGCGATACGAAGCCAGATATGCTGCCGGAGCGACCATTTCCGTTTACAAGCACGTCCACCAGCTTCGGGATGTCCTCCTCTTTTGCGCCCAATTCTGCAAAATTCTTCGGCATACCAATAGAGATCAGGAAATTGCGCAGCGCCTCAATACCTGCCTTCGCGGTAACCTCAGGGTGGTCGAAATCCATCTGGCAGCCCCAAACGCGCACGGCAACCTTCGCAAAGCGCATGACATCATGATTCATCACATAGTGGAACACCGCCGGCATAGTTACCGCAAGACCAGCGCCATGGGCACAGTCATAAAGGGCGGAAAGTTCGTGTTCAATATTGTGACTGTTCCAGTCCTGACTGCGACCTACGCCTACGGCGTTGTTGTGAGCCATCATACCCGCCCACATAATGTTGGCGCGCGCATCGTAGTTGTCGGGATTTTCGATGACCCGCGGTCCTTCGTGAATCATAGTCAGCAGCAACGCCTCAATTAGGCGGTCCGTAACCTCCACTTCCTTTGTGTTGGTCAGGTAGCGTTCATAGAGGTGAGCCATGATATCGGTAATGCCGCAGGCGGTCTGATAGGGAGGCAATGTCTGGGTCAGCGCAGGATTCAAAATGGAGAACTTCGGTCGAATGGCGTCTCCGGAAGCTCCGCGCTTATACATACCGTCCTCGTTGGTAATGACGGAATCGGGACTGCCTTCGCTGCCCGCGGCCGCGATGGTCAGAATGGTGCCTACGGGCAGGGCTTTTTCAATGGTTTTGCCGGAATAGAAATCCCAGAAGTCTCCTTCATACACTACGCCCGCCGCGATGGCCTTGGAGGAATCGATGGTACTGCCGCCGCCTACCGCTAAAATGAAGTCTACGCCCTCGCGTTTGCACAGTTCAATGCCTTCATACACCAGACCGCTTCTGGGGTTCGGTTTTACGCCGCCCAGCTCTACATAGGGCAAGCCTTCCGTTTCCAAACTGGCTTTTACGCGCCCTAGCAGCCCAGAGCGAACCACGCTGCCGCCGCCGTAGTGAATCAATACCTTGCTGCCGCCAAAGCGCTTTACCAGCGCTCCGACCTTGTTCTCCTCATCCTTACCGAAAGCGAAATAGGTTGGGGAATAAAAGGTGAAATTGTTCATGGAAAATCCTCCGTATTATCAGTAAAATAGAGTTGTCAAAATCCTCGTCGTAAATCGCTCATTGGGCAACAATTTAATACATTCACAGAAGCGCTTTAACACAGGCTTCGACTTCCGTCATATCGGCGGTAGGCTCGAAGCGTGCAGCGACATTGCCTTCGCGGTCAACGACGAACTTGGTGAAGTTCCACTTAATGTCCGGCTTGCTCGCCCAATCAGGGTCCGCTTCGGAGAATATTTTTTCCAATAGCGCCTTGTACGGATGCTCCTGAAAGCCTTCGAAGCCTTTTTGTGATTTCAGCCATGCGTAAAGCGGCAGTTCGTTTGGACCATTGACCTCGGATTTCTTCATCTGCGGGAAAGTGGTCTTGTAGTTCAGCGTGCAGAATTCATGAATTTCGTCGTCCGTACCCGGAGCCTGACCGCCAAATTGGTTGCAGGGAATATCTAAAATCTCTAACCCCTTGTCGTGATAATTCTGATACAGCTGCTCGATGGGCGCGTATTGGGGAGTGAAACCGCAGCCGGTGGCAGTATTGACCACCAACACGACCTTCCCCTTGAGATCGGAGAGCTGGAATTCCTCACCTTTTCGGGTGAGTACGCTGTAATCGTAGAACATTTTATTTCCTCCTTGTTTTGTATTCTATAGCTGTCTTTGGTCGATAATGGAAATATCATCCTTCGTCCAAGAATTGTTGCTTATGCATCCATGTAACCTTCAAGAAAGTGGAATACGGAATCAAAGTAAGTCTCCGGTGCGTAATTGTACGAGTTACCATGTCCCGCGCCCTCTACAATGAGCAGCTGCTTATCCGTAGGACAGGCTTCATAGACTTGGTAAACCATGTCCGTATGGACAAAATTGTCCGCAGACCCGTGGATAAAAAGTATGGGAACAGAGGCGCTAGCAACTTGCTTCAAAGCGGATGCTTCGGTAAAATTATAGCCCGCTCGCCTTGAAGCGATTCCACTGGCGATATGCAATATGGGAAAGCTGGGTAGGTGAAACAGATAGGAAAGCTCATCCTCAAAGATATCCCATACGGACGTATAGCCGCAATCCTCTACAATCCCCTTGACTTGCACAGGAAGCGTTTCTCCCGCGGTCATCATCACGGTTGCGCCGCCCATGGATATGCCGTGGAGCACAATTTGCGCTTCGTTATCCCGTTGAACAATCCAATCGATCCATTCGAGCATATCCTTGCGGTCCGGCCAGCCCATACCAATATAATCGCCGCCGCTTTCGCCGCAGCCCCGCAGATCGGGCAGCAGAGCGTTGTAGCCGCGCAGACCATAGTAGGAGGCGAGCGCAGTCATGAATCGATGGTCGCTGCGGTATCCGTGTACCGCGATGACCCATTGGTGGGAGGTGTTGTCGGTAATCACGGCTTCTCCGCTAAGCGTCAGCCCATCGGCGGATTGTACCGATACGGTTTCCACTTCGGCTTCGCTCATCCACGCCTCCGCCTGTGCCTCCTGCTGCCGCCAATTTTGAAGGATCAGCTGGTTTTCTTCCTCCGAAAGGGTAGATTCCGGCGCGACATTCGTAGTACCCGAGGCGCGACCAATGGAGAAAGACACCAAATAGTTCCCGCCCCACAATAGACCGCCGATGAGGAGCACTGCTATACAGCAGATCGCACCGATGAGAAGCCGTCTTTTTTTCCTGTTTTGCTTGCGCATAATGACCTCTGGTTAAGCCTCCAGTCCCTCCGTCCAAATTTTGAGGTCGGCTTCGGAAATCTCGCCGCCCAGACGCTTACCGGCATCCACACAAGCGTTTTCGCCCACTAAGCTCTGAATGCGCTCCGCGGTTTTACCAATATCGCTTCCGCCAGAGGTACAGAAGGGTATGATTCGTTTGCCGCTAAAATCATAGGAAGTCAGAAAGGTGTCTACCACGCTGGGTTCACGTCCCCACCAAATGGGGAATCCCACAAACACTACGTCGTATTGCGCCATATTGTCCACGCAACCGGTCGTCGCGGGGCGACAATTCAGATCGGACATTTCCAGCGTACTGCGAGACTGCTTGTTCGTGTAATCCAGATCCTCACGGGTATAAGGCGTTTCGGGTTGAATCTCAAAACAGTCGGCATTGTCTACGGCGGCAATCTCCTGCGCGACCTTTGCGGTTACGCCGCTAACGGAAAAGTAGGCGACCAGTTTCTTACTCATGGGTATTCTCCTCTCAAAACATATAAATCAGAATTCGGTCTTTACAACGGAATCCTTATCTGCTATGATTGTACATGACCGCATATAGTATGTCAATAACTTAAAAATACCTGAGTAAAGAAGAAAAACGGAGTGGAAGTGGAATCTCATGTCTCAGCAACACAATTGTCCCTGTGCGCCGCAATGCGCCCTGCAATCCGCGCTGGAGAGTATCGGCGGAAAGTGGAAGCTACCGGTATTATGTTCGCTGGCTGCAAACGGAGCCAGTCGCTACAATGAATTACTGCGCAATGTGCAGGGCATTTCCAATACAATGCTGTCCCAAACGCTGAAGGAATTGGAACGAGATCGATTGGTTCTGCGCAAGGAATACTTGGAGGTGCCGGTGCGGGTAGAGTATGAGCTTTCGGAGAAAGCTCAAAAGCTGCAGCCAATTCTCGTGGAACTCATACAATGGAAAATGGGTGGGTAGATTGCGGTTCATATGCAAAAGCAGTTTGCTCGTACTAGATTTATACGCAACTGAATTTGGAATAGGCGAAAAAAGATAGAAAGGCTAGCAGTATCATGAGTAAAAGAATCATTGCCGTGAACGCAGGTCCGCGAAAGGGATGGAATACGGATACATTGCTTGTGGAGGCATCCAAAGGCGCACAGGAGACGGGCGCGGAGGTTACGCGCTTCGATTTGTTTCGGCTGGAAAAGTATACCGGATGCATTTCTTGCTTTGGCTGTAAGCGTGAAAAGTTCAAGGGGCATTGTATCTGTCGCGATGGGTTGACCCCGGTGCTGGATGCCATTCGCGAATCGGATGGTTTGATCATTGCTTCTCCCAACTATCTGGGGGAGTTGACGGCTTCCTTTCGAGCGCTGTATGAGCGCCTCGTTTTCCAGAACCTGACCTATAATGCCAACGTACCCTGCTGCAACGATCATCCCATTCCGGTATTGCTGATTATGACCAGCAACGCGCCGGATACTATGTATTTGAACCTACTCAAGAATTATCAGCAAACTCTGAGTCGCTTTGTCGGTCCGACGGAGGTTTTTGTCAGCGGCGATACGCTGCAAGTAAGGGATTACGCAACGCTGGATTGGGAATGGTCCATTTTTGATCCTGAAGCGAAGCATAGGCGCCATGAGACCGTGTTCCCCGCAGAAATGAAGCGGGCGTTTGAATTGGGTAGGGCATTGATGGAAAAAACCGATAGGGAAAAGGAGCTATGAATGCAATGAAAAAAGCAGTGCGTTATTTTTCTAAATTGGGCAATACAAGGACGATTGCCGAAGCGATTGCCGAAGGAGCGGGGGTTACCGCTGTTTCGATTACCGACGCGCCTCAACTCACCGAATATGTAGACATTCTTTACCTTGGAGGCGCTCCTTATGCCAATATCATGGCGCCGGAGCTAAAGACTTATGCGGAAAATCTAGACGCCTCTAAGGTTGGAAAGGTAGTGCTCTTCACCACGTCCAATTGGTCCAAAAGGACGGTCCTTTCGCTAAAAAAGCTGTTGCGGAAAAAGGGTTTTACCGTGGAAGACGAATACTTCTACGCCCATATGCTGCACATTCAGGGCAGAATAGACGCAGCTCATGCTTTTGGAAAACGAAACGGATTGAACAACTGAGCGTTTGACGCATGAAAGGAAGTGTATCGCAGTGGATATTATGAACATCATTCGTAGTCGGCACAGCGTTCGGCAGTATTTAGATCGTCCAATTCCACAATCATTACGCGCGCAGTTGAACGATTGCGCGGCGGCGTTGAACCGTGAGAGCGGTCTTCATATACAAATCTTGTACGACGAACCTACGTGCTTTGGTACGCGCATGGCGCACTACGGAAAGTTTGAAAACGCCTGCAACTATATCGCTATGGTCGGTAGGAAGGATGACGGTTTGGAGGAGCGCTGCGGCTATTACGGCGAGAAGCTCGTGCTGAAGGCGCAGGAATTGGGGTTGAATACCTGTTGGGTCGCCTTGACCCATGGCAAAAGCAAGGCGGAGATTGCTGTAGGGGAGAAGGAAGTCATCATTATTTCACTGGGCTATGGCAAGACTCAGGGCGCGAGCCGAAAGAGTAAAAACGCGTCAGAGGTCAGCAATATTGCAGCGGATGCGCCGGATTGGTTTCAGCGCGGAGTCGAAGCGGCGCTGCTTGCGCCAACGGCAATCAACCAACAGAAGTTCCACTTTGATCGAAACGGGAACCGAGTAACCGCCAAGGCGGGTCGATTCGGAACAAATTTAAAAGTCGATCTGGGTATCGTAAAGTGTCACTTTGAGTTGGGCGCGGGCAGAGAGAATTTCATCTGGGCGTAACTGTGGAGGAATTATATTATGGAATACAATATCATTCAAATCAATGAAAATACATGGCGGATCGAGGACGGCGGTGTTCGCTTCTTTCTGCTAGCGGGATCGGAAAGGGCGCTGCTTATTGACTCCGGCATGAACGTGCACAACGCGCGGGATATTGCTTCCGATATTACCCAATTGCCGATTTCGCTACTCAACACTCACGCCGACAGGGACCACATCGGCAGTAACGAGC
>JAFUAR010000103.1 GCA_017460585.1 Clostridia bacterium | reverse complement strand
TTGATGTCGCCATCATAGCGCTTGACGCTGCGTCAAGGTCAAGTTTCCTTTTTGTGAACAATTGCAATGGAAGTGATTTCCGTAATAGAAGAACGGCGAAAATCCTTCGCCGAAGGGTCTCGCCGTTCTTATGTTTATGTCTTGAGAAAACGCTTATTTCCTATTTTTGTTTTCCACCCAGCTGTCCAGCGTATCCAAGAGATCGTCCCAGACCTCCCGTACACCCTCGTTGAATATCTCGTGCCGCAGCCCCGAATACAGCTTTGCCGTCACATTGGCGCAGCCGCGGTCCTTAATATTCTGCACCGCCGCATCAAAGCCCGCGCGGTTCGGCGCGCAGGGGTCGTCCTCGCCGGACATAAAGTGCACCGGCAAGTTTCGGCGAATGCTGGTGCGCGTATCATACGCGGCGAGCATCAGGTTCAAAAGCGCGCGGTAGCCGTTAATGGTAAAGGGAAAGCCGCACAGCGGGTCGGCTTCATAAGCCGCGACATTTTCCGCATTGGCGGAAAGCCACGCAAATTTCGAGCCGCCCTTGAAGCGCTTGCTGAACGGGCCGTTAATCATTTGGTCCAGCAGCTTGCTCTTGCCCCGCGTTCCGCCGTGAAACAACGCGCTTACCTGCGTGAGCGCCAGCCCCGCTCCCGCCGAGCTGTTAGCGCCCGGGCTTCCGGAGAGCACGAGCCCATCGATATCGCGCCCATATTTCGCGGCGTATTCGCGCGCGGCGAGCGACCCCATGCTGTGTCCCACCAGCAGCATCGGCTTACCGGGATAGCGGGAGCGAAACGCCATAGTGACCTGATGCAAATCCTTCACCAGTCCCCTGCCGCCGTCCTTATAGAAATAGCCCAAATCCTGCGGCGACTGTACGCTCGCGCCGTGTCCGCGGTGGTCGTTGATTACGCAGGCATAGCCATGCTCCGCTAGAAACTCCATGAGCGGAAAGTAGCGTTCCTTGTGTTCCGCCATACCGTGGGCGAACTGCACCAGCGCCTTGGGCTTGCCATCCGGCAGCACCTTCGCGCAGGAAAGCGTTAAACCGTCGTGCTCGGATTTTAGTTGAAACAATTCCGTGGTTGGCATACCAACGCCTCCTTCATATTTCATGAATGCTTTGGCTCCAAAACAGATGAAAAGAGCGGCACTGCGTTGCGCGTGCCGCTCTTGAGTGCGAATTAAGCCTCTTCTACAGGCTGCTCCTCGTCGCCAATGGCGAAATCATCTTCCGGTACGGAATCCAGCGCCTCGTCCTCCAGCACTTCGCGGATGGACAAGGAAATACGCTTGGCTTCGGTGTTGACATCCAGCACCTTCACGCGCACGATATCGCCCACGTTCACGGCGTCCTCAACCTTGGCAATGCGAGTCAGCGCGCACTGAGAAATGTGCACCAGACCGTCCAGACCGGGCTCCAGCTCCACGAAAGCGCCGAAGGTGGTAATGCGGACGACCTTGCCCTCTACTACGGAGCCCACGGGATACTTCTCGCCGGCAACCGTCCACGGACGGGGCTGCGTCTGCTTGTAGGACAGGGAAATGCGCTCGCGCTCCGGATCGACGTTCAGAATCTTCACATCGATCTCCTGACCCACGGAAACCACATCGGAGGGATGCTTTACGCGACCCCAGCTCAGGTCGGTCACATGTACCAGACCGTCTACGCCACCGATATCTACGAAGGCGCCGAAGTCCGCCAGACGGCGAACGATGCCCTTCACCACGGTGCCGACTTCCAGAGATTCCCAAATCTGCTTCTTCTTCTCCGCTTCTTCGGCGATGAGCACCGCCTTGCGGGAAGCCACGATGCGCTTCTTGGTCTTGTCGATCTCGATGATCTTCAGCTTCATGGGCTGACCGACGAAGGTGTCGATCTTCTCTACATAGCGCAAATCCAGCTGAGAAGCGGGAATAAAGGTGCGTACGCCCAGAACGTCCGCCAGCAGACCGCCCTTTACGGCCTCCTTGCCCACGCCTTCCACGAACTCGCCGGCTTCTTCCTTCGCGCAAATGTCTTCCCACGCCTTGCGATTGATGATATTCTTCTGGGAAAGAAGGACGTTGCCTTCGCCGTCATTCACTTTGACGACCTCGACTTCGATCTCGTCGCCGATCTTGACATCGGTAGAGGAAAGGTCGGTTTTCTTTACCAGACCGTCGGCCTTATAGCCGACATTCACGCACACTTCGTCATCCGTAATCTGAACGACGGTGCCGGTAATCACCTGACCGGGGCGAATCTGAACAAGGGTCTTCTCAACGTCCTCCATGGACATGACCGCCTGCTCCTGGGTTTCTTCAATGGGGGCTTCTTTCTTCTCGATGTCGTTCATTCTTGCAACAACCTCCTTAATTATACAATCCGGCGTGGATGCACCGGCTGTAATCCCTATACGGCTCGTGGGCGAAATGCGAAAGCCCTCGAGCTCTTCCGCCGTTTCAATAAATCGGGTGTGGCGGCACACCCCGCGCGCCAAGCGGTACAGCTTTTGACTGTTGGAGCTGTCCCTTCCGCCGATCACCACCATGGCGTCGACCTGCGCGGCAATTTGAAGGCATTCCTGCTGGCGGTCTCTCGTGGCGGAGCAAATGGTGTGGTGGGCGACAATCTCGCTGATGCGCTCTCGCAGAAACGCGCATATATCGCGATATCGCGCCTCCTCCAGCGTGGTCTGCGCCACTACCACCGCCTTGGGCATATCGGGCAGCGCCAAAACATCCGCTTGCGATAATACCGCGAAGCCGCCGCGCTTCGCCCAGCCCAATATACCGCGCACCTCCGGATGATCGGCTTCGCCAATCACAATCACGGGCGCGTCCGCGCTTTGCGCAATTTGGTGAATGCGGGCGACGAACGGACAGGTGGCGTCCACAATATCGCAGCGCTTTTCCTTCAACGCTTCCATCACCGCGCAGCTCACGCCGTGCGCGCGCACGATTACGCGGCTGCCTTCCGGTATTTCCTCCATTTCATCCACCGCATGAACGCCCAGCGCGCCTAGGCGCTCGACCGTTTGCGCATTGTGAATGACCGGACCCAACGAAAGCGCGGGGGCGGATTTCTCCGCTGCCTCCACCGCGCGCCGCACCCCGAAGCAAAAGCCCGCGTGCGCGGCGACCACTACCGGAATGAATACCCTCTCCTTTAAGCGAACCTTCCAAAATCATACTAATGATACATTTATTCTAAAATTCGCTATCCGGAGTTATTCGCGAAAGAAAAGCAAAATCCTGCATGGTTTTGAAGTTAATCAAAACTTAATATTGCAGAATTCTGCTTCCTTCGCGTTCCATGAATTTTGCCTATAATTGCTCACGCTTTTCGCATACTCCAAATGCTCTTTTCAATGCGGTGCGTCACCTCGCTCATGGTGTTCGCATCGTACTTTTTGCCCAAATCGGAAATATCGATCGGCGCGCCTACGGATACGTCCACTGAGCGGAACAGGCGATACGGCGCGTCAATATACACCGGTATAATGGGTACGCCCGCGCGGATGGCGATCATGCTCACGCCGTTGAGCATGGGCGTGGGCGAATTATCCCGACTGCGCGTGCCCTGCGGGAATATGCCCAAGCCGTGCCCGTCGGCAATGGTCTTGAGCGCCACGCGAATCGCGCCGAGATCGGCGTTTCCGCGGCTAATGGGAATGGCGCCCAGTCCCTTTTCCCCGATCACCAGCTTCGCGATTGGGTTTTGAAACAGCTCCGCCTTGCCCAAGTAGGTGTACCTGCGCTTGGGCAGACGCACCGCCAAATACAGGCAGTCGCGAGCGTGCGCGTGGTTTGCGCAGAGTATGAAGCCGCCTTCCTGCGGAATGTGCTCCGCGCCGGTCACCTTGGAAGGCCACAGCAGGCTGTAAAACGGCGTAAGAAATCGCCGCAGGTTATCATAAAACGGTTTATTCATATCCGCGCCGCCTTTCAAACGCGCTTTACGCCGCGCTTCTCCGCTTCCTCTACAATGCGATTCACCGCGTCCTGCACCGTGAGCAGGGAGGTATCCACATAGATCGCGTCCTCCGCCTGCCGCATGGGCGACACTTCGCGGTGCATATCGTTATAATCGCGCTGTATAATTTCGCGCAGCACCTGATCGTAGCTTTCCTCCACACCCTTTTGCGCAAGCTCCTGAAAGCGCCGTTCGGCGCGCACCTCGCACGATGCGGTCAAAAAGATCTTAAGCGTGGCGTTCGGCAGCACGTCCGTGCCGATATCGCGCCCGTCCATTACCACGCTGTGCCCCTGCGCGAACTCGCGCTGCAGCTCCACCAGTCGGGTGCGCACTTGCGCCACGCCGCCCACCTTGGAGGCGAGCATGGACGCCTCGGGCGAACGAATCGCCTCGGTCACGTCCGCGCCGTCCAGAAACATATGCTGGCGACCTTCCATAAACTCTACGCCGATATTCGCCTCGCCCACCGAATCGGCAATGTCCGCGATGGAATCGAAGCCCTTCTCGTGCATGAACAGCCCGACGGTGCGGTACATCGCGCCGGTATCCAAATACACCGCGCCCAGCGCCTCCGCCACCGCCTTTGCCACGGTGGATTTGCCCGCGCCCGCGGGACCGTCAATCGCGATGGAAAATGGTTTCTGCGTCATAGCCCTCTGCCCTCCGGTAGAAGTCGATCAGTGTATTTCACCGCTGGCGAGCGCGGCAATGGCGTGGGCGTAGATGCGGATCGCCTCCATCATCTTGTCCACCTCTATAAATTCCTCCGGCATATGGCAGCGGTCCGTATCGCCTGGGAAGTTGGGTCCGAACGCCACGGTGTTGGGCATCATGCGGGAATAGGTGCCGCCGCCAATGGCAAAGGCATACGCCTCCAGCCCCGTCACCTCGTGGTACACCTGCAGCAGTCCGCGCACAATCTTGTGGTCGGCGGGCACGTGCAGCGGGGTATGTCCGCTCAGACGGGTGAGCGCCAGACCGGTTCCGGAAATCGCCATCGCCGCCGCGCCGCACATCTCCTTCTCGTCCGCGCAGATGGGATAGCGTATATCCAGCTCCGCGGTCAGCTGATGCCCGTCAAAGCGCAGTATGCCCAAATTGCAGGTGAGCGGTCCGGAGAGCTCGTCCGCGCGGCGAATGTCCAGCGAAGCGCCGTCGTACTCCAAGCCCACCTTGTCCGCCAGCGCGGCAATCGCCTTCGCGCTCTCGCCGCCCGCGTTCAGCGCCTTCAGGGCAATCAGCAGCATTCCCGCCGCGTTCACGCCCAGCTGCGGCATGGAAGCGTGCGCGGAAACGCCCTCGGCGATCAGCGTCGCCGTACCGTCGCCGTTATCCTCTACGGAGAGAGTGAACTGCTTTTCCTGCGCCACCTTCGCTACCTGCGCGCGGAAAGCATCCATATCCTTTACGCCCAGCACCGCCTTGGCAATGCCCGGCACCACGTTCGGGCGCACGCCCGCGTACAGCGAAATGAGCGGCAGCTCCGCGTCGCCCTCCTCCGCCACGTAAGCGGAGAGCAACAGTCCCAATCCGCCCTTTTCAATATTGATGACCGGAAACTCCGCGTCCGGCGAGAAGCCGTAATCGGGCATGGCGAGCTTGGAGGCGTAATAGCGCATATCGCTCATGCCCGTCTCCTCGTCGCAGCCCAGAATCAGGCGCACGCCGTCCTTGAGCGGTACGCCCGCATCGCGCACGGCGCGCATGGCGTACAGCGCGCACAGCGCGGGTCCCTTGTCGTCTATGGTGCCGCGACCGTATACCTTTCCATCCTCGTACGCCGCGCCCCATGGGTCGTGAATCCAGCCGTCGCCCACGGGCACCACGTCCAAATGCGCCAGCATACCCATGGTCTGTTCACCCGATCCAAAGGAGATATCGCCCGCGTAGCCGTCGATATCGCGCACCTCAAAGCCGTAGCGCTTGCCATCCGCCAGCGCCATATCCAGCATACGGCGCACCTCCGCGCCAAAGGGGGCGTTCTCCCCCGCCGCGGGCGCTTGCACGCTGGGCACGGAAATCCATCGTTTTAAATCGGTAATCAGTTCCTCTTTCAGTTCCTGTATTCTCCGGTCAATTGCCTCGTAATTCATGGAGCTTTTCCCTCCTTATACCGTCCTTAATATCCGGTAAGTCCTTTCGCATTTGGGCGTATGCCGTTACGCGTCCTCCGCCTCTTCAAAGCGGAAGTCGCAGTAATCTGCAATCTTCTCCGCCTCAAAATACCGCTCCTCGAGCGGAATCCATTCCTCAATAAACCGCTTGTGCTTCTCTTTCCCGTTGCGCGCCAATATGCGCGCGCTCTGCGCCTTGGGCGAAAGGCTCAAAAACACCTTAATATCATACGCGTCGCGAAGCGCCCTGTGCAGCGAATAGCTGCCCTCCACCACCGTTAGACGGTTGGGCGGCAGCAGTACCGGCGCTTCCAACGCTTGCGCCACGCAGTCGAACCGGCGGTAGGGCAAGGGTTGCTCCCAGCCGACGGAAAGCACCTCGTTCGCAAACCGCTCGTAATCTACGTTGCCGCCGGGCTCGGCCAGGCGCTCGGGCGTTTTGCGGACAAACGGCACAAAAAAGTCGTCCATGTGGAGCAGTCGGCAGCCGTATCGTTTCCGAAGCAGCGCGCCCAGCGTGGACTTTCCGGAAGCGCAGCGCCCGTCTATGGCGACGCTGGTATGCGCCCTCTGCGCAAGCAGTTCGTCTATTCGACTGAGCAGCGGCATAAACGCCGCCTCCAGCGACCACTCGTATCGCAGCTCCTGCCGTTCTTGGGCGCAGCCCTTGTTGTACCGCCCGCCCGACAGGCTCATTTTCTGCATACCCAGCTTCCGCATCAGCCGCTCGGAGGCGGCGTTTTCCGCGTCGCAATGGGCAATGATGCGCTCGCAGCCCAGCGCGTCGGTCAAAAAGCGCCACAGCGCCAGCGCCGCTTCGAACGCGTAGCCCTGCCCTGTGTGCTCCGGCGCGATAATCCAGCCGATTTCCGCGCTGCGCCGCGCGTCATCGAGGTATGCGGACATTGCGCCGATATGCGCGCCGTTTCGCAGTATGGCAAATTCATAGAATTCCGGTTCGGGCTTTGCCCATTCGCGCTCCACCGCCTCCAGAAACGTGCGCGTTTCCTCCACGGTATTGTTGGGCAGGTTCATCATAAACCGCGTATGCACGGGGTCGGCGGCATAGCGGTGGGTGCTTGCCAAAAAACGGAGTCCGTTGGGCGCCAGCGTGAGCCTCGGGGTAATTAGTTCCATCCGTCCTCCTCCGCAAAATCGTGGAAATCCACATAGGTCACATCGTGCGAAACGCCCGGCAAAAAGCGATGCAGGAAGTCCGCCGTAGTCATGGCGAGCGTCTGCGTGTTATCGCAGGGGTGAAACGCCAGCTTGGGCAGCTCCAATAGCCCGCGATCCATCAAAAAGCGTACCTGCGCGCCCTCGTCAAACACCAAGCCCATGGGGCTTACCGAGCCCGGGCGCGTGTGCATCAGGCGCAATAAATCCTCCTCGCCGCCAAACATGAGCCGCGGCGTGCCCGCCTGCCGTGAAATATCCGAGGTAACGAAGCGGGCGTTCGGTCGCGCAAGGCACAGGCAAAAGTGCTTGCGGCTCTTCGTATTTAAAAAATAATTCTTGCACACGGTCGCGCCCATGCTGCTGGTAATTTCCACGCAATCCGCAATATGGTTCGCCGGCGCGTGGCTTTGGCGCGCATAGGCAATGCCCATTGCGTCCAGTCGAGCGAAGATCGCCTCTTGATCGGTCATAGCGCGCGCAAATCCTTTCCCTGCATATGCATGATGATCGCCTGATCCACCAGCCGGCTGGATACGCGCTCGCCGTAGCGCTCGCTCAGCTGCGTGGGTCCCAAATTGCTCGCCACCACCGTATGCAGGCGCGCGGATAACCGTTCGTTCAATAGAAGGAACAAATACTCCGCCGTAATGTTCCGCATCATGGGCTCCGTGCCCAAATCGTCAATCAGCAGAAGCGGCGCGGAAACGAGCGCGGCGAACTGATCGACGGCATCCTCCGTTTGAAAGTGCCTCGCGCGCATCGCCTCAAACATTTGAAAGGCGGTCACGCGAATCGCCGAATATCCGCGCTCCGTCACGCGCGCGTAGATGCAGTTGAGCAAAAACGTCTTGCCCAAGCCGCCCGCGCCGGTAATCAGCATATTGCGCACGGCGTTGTTGGGGTATTCGTTGGCGTAGGTTTCGCAGTGGCGGCGGTAGCCGCGCATTTCCGCCCGCTGGCGGTTCTCTTCCGGAAAGCGGGTAATATCGAAATGTTCAAACCGCTGCTCCGGATTCTTATTCAAACCGCTTTCCTCAAACTGCATTTGGCGCAGCTTGGCTTCGAAGCATTCGCAAAAGCGCGCGGGCGCTTCGCCCACATAGCCCGTGTCCTGACAGATGGGGCAGCGATAGCTCAGCTCCAAGTTATTTTCCGGCAATCCCAATTTCTTGAGCCGCGCCCGAATTTTGGCGTTGTTGGCAATGCCCGTATCCCGCATTTGCTCCGCGATGCGGCGCTTTTCGTCCTCGTCGTTTGTCGCCAGCATACGGCGCAGCGCGTCGGCGGGCAACGCGAGGTTCTGACCGCGCAGGCGGGCGATTTCCGGATCGAGCGCCTCGGCGGAGCGCACCCGCTCATCCAGCGCCTCTTCGTTCAGCACGCGCTGGCGGGCGTATTCCTCCTGCAGCGCGCGAATGCGTTCCGTACGGGTCATTGCTCCGTTCCTCCGTCGTCCCTCATATCCTCTTCAGTGAGCTTGAGATACAAATGAGAATAATCCCTTTCGCTCAAGGGGCGCTGCTCGTAATTCAGCGCGGGATTGTCGTCGCGCCGCGCGCCGCCCGTGCTTACGCGGCTTCCGTGCTGCACGCGCGCCTGCGAAACGCTCTGCACGCCGCTGCCCTTCCAACCGGCGAGCAGCTTATCCATGTAGCGCATGGGCATTTGCATTCCCCGCGCGCATTCCGCCGCGTAATCAATCAGCTCCGGCGCGTACTGCGCTCGCCAGCCCTCGTACAGCGCAATATCGCCAATTTGCGCTCTGCGGTCCATTCCGGCGATGCTTAAAAGCCTGCGCACCTCCTGCGCGGTGCGATTTTTATCCGCCAAATACGCCTCTGCGGCGCTTCTGGTGTACACGCCGTCCGCCGCCCACTTATCCAGCATCCATTCCAGATCGGCGAAGTGGTGCCTGCGCTTGCGCGCGCACTGTATGGCCGCCAGCCGCACCGTCTCGCTCTCAAACCCGCGAGCAAGCAGCTTCCCATAGGCGTCGAGCTGGTCGGGCGTGGGAAGCCCGCTCTCGCCCAGCTCCTGAAATATGCCCTTGAGTTCGTCAAAGCTCGCGCCGTCGTCGCCGCGCGAATGCCTGCTTTCCAATATGGAGTTCAGATAGGCGACGCTCGGGCTGCGCGCCGCGGTGGTCTCCGCGCAGGCGTCCAGTATATCCTGCTGCGAAAAGTTCCACTCATACAGCCACTTGCGCACCATGCGCGTCTCGTCGTCGGTCGCGGCGCGGCGCATCGCTAAGCGCTTCATCACGGCGGCGGCGGTTTTCTCGGTCTCGCCGTCGAATTCCAGTGCCTGCCGCGCGTCCTCTTCGGTCAATATGCCGCGGTTCGCCCAATCCTTCACGCGGTCGTCCAGCTTGCGAAACAGGCGGTTGAGATCCGGCTTTTTGCTGCGGGAGGACTTGAGCTGGCGCTCAGCGAGCAACAGTATCGCCTCTTGGCTTAAACCAAACACGTTCAGCCAGTCGTGCGCCATTTCGAACTGGCGCGGGTGCAGCAGGTTTTCCGCCCCGAATATCGCCTGCAGGTTCGCGTTGAAATCGCGGTAGCGGTAATAGTCTGAATCCATGGAGGAAACCTGTCCGCGCAGAATCGGCAAAAAGGCGTAGGTGGGCGGATTGTCCGACCGCCGCTCCACCAGCCCCTGCCGCTCCCAGTAGGTCATGGCATTATCCAACGTGTCCGCGTCAATGCGCAGCGCCCTGCATACCTCCTCGGGCGAATCGCCCATTTCGGGGTGCAGCAGCAGCATACGCAGGTACAAATATACCCGCAGATAATGATCAGGAGCGCTGGGCAAATGCTCCGCGATGAACATATTCTCAATGGGCGTGGAATCGTACATTCCCGCCGTGGAATCTACCGTGCAAAAGGACATATGCGTTTCTCTTTCGTTTCCTGCCCAAAGCGTTCGCCCCCGCCCATATCGGGAGAGGGCGAACGCTCCGTTTTATGGAATGAATGCCGAAAGCATTCGTAAGGGTATTAGTCGGTCGCCACGGGGAACTGGGCAATTCTAAGCCCCGTATCGCCGTAGGGAATCAATTCAATGACATCCGAGGGTTGGGTCGCCTTTACCGCCATGGGCAAGCTTCCGGCGCTCGCGCCGTCCATGCCCCACTCCACGGGAATCGCCTTCACCAGCACCTTTACGCCGGGGTCGCCCTTGCCGAACGCCGCCGTGCGTTCTTCGCCGTATACCGCCTTCATGGGCTCATCGCGCACCAGCGCCCAGTTCCACATATCGTCGGTGGTCACCTGCCAGGCGTCGTCCTCCTCCAAGCGCGACCACGTTTCTTCCGGTCGCCAAGCCATGAGCAGCGGACCCATTTCGACCGCGCCGGATTGATGGTGCCAGCGGGTGAGCCGCGGCGCGGCGGGCAGCTCCAAACGAACCACGTCGCCCGTGCGCCACTTGCGGCGCACGCAGGAGGTTTCGCCCGCGCGCACCTGCATAATCTCGCCGTCGGGCAGGTAGATCATGGGCTGGCGCGCCCAGAACGGCACGCGCAGATACAGCGGAAATTCGGTGGGCTGTTTTACGGCGACCTCGATGGATACCGTTTGCGCAAAGGGATAGCCTCCGCCCACCTTGAGGCGCACCGGCACCCCGCCCAGCGTGGCGCGCACGGTACAGGGCGCGTAGCTCACTGCGGAAAGTCCGTCGTCCCCCGTGGCGTACCACAGCGAGGCGGTAAACTTCGGGAAGCCCTGATGGGCGTTCGCAGTGCAGCAGCCAAAATTCGGGCTGAAGCCGTAAAGGTTGGAATCGTCGCCGTTATTGTACCAGCGGCGCTTCTCCTTGGAAACCTTCACCTGATTCACCTGCTGGTCGTACTGGTGGGCGGACATATCCGGCGTAAACGCCGCGGGCAGCGCGTTGAACGCCAGCTTTTCCAACAGGTCCGGCAGCTCCGCGCCGAAATCGCCAATGCCGATTAGCGTTTCCAGCGTATACATCAGCTCGACCACCGCGCAGGTCTCGGTACCCTGCGTGGGATTGGAACCGCTTAGGTGCTCGTCGCCGGTAAATATGCCGTTGGCGGTGCCGTGGTGCTTCATGAGCTTTTCCCAGCCGAAACGGAAACCGCCCTGCTCCTTAAAGCCGGATTTGAACAGGCTGACCACGCCCGGGGTCTTGAGCCCCATGGCGATGTTCACCACGTGCGTTTGGTGCAGCTGCGTTTGGAAATAGGGGCGGTTCGCGCCCTGCAGCAGCTCGCCCTCCTCCTGCTCCTCCGCCATACCCTCCTTCATGCGGTCCCACTTAATGGAACGCGCCGTGGGCATGGTGTTGGAAAAGGTATGGAAGTAGTTCGCCCAATCCAGCGTCTGCTCGCGCAGCTTGCGGCACAGCTCGATTAAGTACTTCTGTTCGGTCAGGTTGTACAGCCAGAGCGCCAGCTCCATATTTTCGCCGCCGCGCGCAACCGCCCACGCGGTCAGGGGCTTCTCGTCCAGCAGGCGATATTCCGCCTTGAAGAAGCGATCCATAAGCCGCATCACCCGCTTATCGTTGGTGGCGGTAAAGTAATCGCGCAACGCCTTGAGCGCGACCATGAGCGGCCAATAGTCCTCGTTCTGCTCAGGACCAAACCAGCCGTCCTCGCGCTGGCTGGAGAGAATCCATTCAATATAGCGCATTGCGCGCGCCTTGAGCGCCTCGTCGTCCAGCGTCCAAGCGAGCGATACGAGCCCGTCCAGATAATACGGGGCGCGCTCCCACGCGTCGCCCTCTCCGCCGAGCCATGCGCTTTCGTCGTTAATATCGCTCCAGCGGTCAAACAGCGGTCCCGTGAAGCCCTTCGCCTGCGTTTCCAGCTGATCCTTCAGCCAGCCCTCCGGACGAATCGAGCCCAACGGCAGTCGGGACACGGTGTTCGGGGGCAGCGGCGCGCGATTAAAGATGGGTTTCATTTTCGCAACTCCTTGGTGGGTTCAAATATGCGCAGTTCACATTCTATGCGTCCGTTATAGTAGCGGCGGCGGCGCGTCGAGCGGCGACCGTACTCCTTCTCAAAGCCCATATCCGCCGAAAACGCGCACAGTGTCCAGCCCGCGTGGCGCTCCTGCAGGGCGCCCAGCTGGCGCGCGATGGCGTGGGCGGCGCGGGTGGAATCGAGACGCTCGCCATAGGGCGGGTTGGCGATGAACACGCCGGGCTCCCCCGCGCGGTTGACATCGCGCAGGTCCTTGGTTTCCAGCGTAATGCGCCCGTTCAGCCCCGCCTGACGCAGGTGGCGCTTCGCCAGCTCAATCGCGTCCGGATTGATATCCGATCCGCATACGTTCAGCGCGCGCTTGGCGCCCTCCTCATACTTGAGGCGCGCCTCGCGCCGAATGGCTTCGATCTGTTCGTAATTGCGGCTGACCACCGGCCACGCCTCCATGGCGAAGGAGCGCGTGAGCCCGGGCGCGCGATTAAGCGCGATGAACGCCGCCTCGATCAATATCGTGCCCGTGCCGCAGCACGGATCGTACAGCGGCTGCCATGGGTGCCAACCGCTTTGCAGTACCAGCGCGGCGGCGAGCGTTTCGCGCAGCGGCGCTTCGCCGTTCCACGTGCGGTAGCCGCGCTTGGAGAGCGGTTCGCCGGAAGAATCCACGCTCACGGTGACCATATCGTTGCGAATGGAAATATCGATTTGGAATACCGCGCCGGTCTCCTGAAACCAGTCGATGCCGTACGCGCCCTTTAATCGTTCCACCATGGCGCGCTTGCCGATTTTCTGCACGTCCGAAGGGCTCATCAGCTGCGAGCGCACGCACTTGGCGCGAATGGGAAAGCGCGCGTCCTCCGGCAGCAGCTTTTCCCATTCGACGGCGCGAACGCCCTGAAACAGCTCCTCATAGGTGCGCGCCTCAAACTGCGCCATCACGCGGGAGATGCGGTCGCAGGTGCGCAGCCACAGGTTGGCGCGAAACGCGTCGTAATAGCTGCCCTCAAACTCCGCGCCGCCCACATCCAGCACGCGCACGTTCTGCATACCCATTCGCTTCAAATCGCGTCCGGTCATGCCCTCCATGCCGAAAGCGGCGCTCGCTATCCATTTCATATTCGCTCCATCACTCCAAAACCACGCTATCCGGATGATTCTTTTATTATATAGGCAAGCCCCCTTCCCCGCAAGATGGGAGAGGTAAATTTACACACCAACAGCTTTACCATTCATCCATGGGGTGTCGGGGGTTGCAACCTCCGACTTTCAATCCGCAGCGGCGGCGTGTACGCCGCGAGGACGCGGACCAAGTGTCCGCTTCCTTGCAGGTTTTGCGCCCGGAAACCGCGTAGCGGTTTCAGCAAAAACTGAGGGGGTGGCAGTGGCGGGGGACGTGTCCCCCGTCCACCTACTGTGAAGCCGTAGGCTGAACAGTAACATCAGCAGCGCATCCCTCAAGCCCTCAACGCGCGCCCATGGTTGACAATCGGTCGATTCGGTGCTATTGTAATATTGGTATAATAGGTAGAACCAAAGGGGGAACACCCATGAAAAAAAACATACGTAATATGCTTTCCATGCTGCTGGCAGCGCTGGTACTGCTGTGCTCCGCCGCGCTTGCAGAGGTTTATGTGCCCGATCCCACGCCCATTCCGCCCGCCGGCTCACTCCAGCTGAACGCCGCCGAGCTGCTCACGCTGGTGCAGGGCGATACCTTCGATCTGGTCGCCACCACCATTGGCGCGGGCGCGACCATTACTTGGGACACATCCGACGCGGACGTGGTTTCCGTGGCGTCCTCCGGCAGGGATGAGCGCAGCGCCGTGCTCACCGCCAAGCAAGTGGGTACCGCCATCATCTCGGCGAACGCGCAGGGCGGCGTGAGCAAGTACGTCACCGTGCAGGTGGTCACCGCCGACAAGCCGCAGTCCGTCAGCCTGAACCACGAGGGTACTGTAGAGGTCAATTTGGGCGACACCCTGCAGCTTGAGGCGACGCTCAGCCCCGATACCGCCCGCTCCGAACTCACTTGGAAAACCGCCAAAAAGGCGATTGCCACGGTGGACGAAACCGGTTTGGTCACCCCTCAGAAGACCGGCACGGTGCGCATTACCGTAACCACCGCCAACAAAAAGAGCGCAAGGGTCACCATCAAGGTCGTGGACCCCTATAAGCCCACCTCCGTAGCCTTCGAGCAGGACGCGCTTACGGTCAATCTGGGCGAAACGCTCACGCTGCATCCGGTGCTTTCGCCGGACGACGCGAAGACCGTGTATAAGTGGAAGAGCAGCAATTCCAAGGTCGCGAAGGTCGATGAAAACGGCGTGGTCACTCCTCAGAAGGAGGGCAAGGCGACTGTTACCGTCACCACCGCCAACTCCAAAAAGGCGACCATTAAAATAGAAGTGGTCGATACCAACAAGCCCACCGCCGTGCGCTTCGATATTGAGGGCGCCGTGCTGCCCGTAGGCGCAAAGGGAATGCTCACTCCCCTGCTCACGCCCGAGGAATCCCGCACCACGTACAGCTGGAAATCCTCCAAGAGCAAGGTGGTGCGCGTAACCAAGGAGGGCGTAATCACCTGCCTGAAAAAGGGCAAAGCGACCATCACCGTCACCACCGCCAACAAGCTCAAGGCGACCATGGAAATTCAGGTGGTCGGCACCGCGGAGGAAGCCAGCGCCGCGGCGAGCGGCTGGATTTGGCCCGTGCACGCCGCCGTAACCGTGGAAGGCGCGGAGCTGGAAGAGGATACTTGGGTCTCCACGGAAGACGAAATCGTGTTCCGCTGGGAGGTGGACGGCAGCGTATCCGGCTTCTTCCTGTACGTCGATCACGTAACGGGCGACGACGCGGAAACCTTCCTTTCGGAAGAGGGCGCGCTGGTCAAGGAGCTGCGCGTGAAGCGTTCCGAGATTGTGGTGGATGACGATTACACCTTCGATCTGGGTGTACTGCCGCTGGCGGGCGACAATATTGACATGAGCTGGACGAACCAGCGCTTCCGCTTTACCAACGAATCGTTCGTAAGCAGCGACCCGATTTGGTAAAACCCCCATAATGCATCCAACCATCCCGTACTTTCGGGATGGTTTTCATACAATTTCAAATTTCAAGGAGGAGAACGCGTGGATATCAACAACCTGATTTCGCAAATGACGCTGGAAGAAAAGGCGAGTATGCTGAACGGCTTGGACTTCTGGCATTTAAAGGGCGTGGAACGCCTCGGCATTCCCTCGGTCATGGTTTCGGACGGACCTCACGGTCTGCGCAAGCAAGCGGAGAGCGCCGATCATTTGGGCTTGAACGCCTCCGTGCCGGCACCCGCCTTCCCCACCGCCGCGGGGCTCGCCTGCTCGTTCGACCGCGATCTGGTCAACGAAGTGGGACAGGCGCTGGGCGACATCTGTCAGGAGGAGAACGTATCCGTCATACTGGGACCTGGCGCGAACATTAAGCGCTCTCCGCTGTGCGGACGCAACTTTGAATACTTCTCCGAAGACCCCTTCCTCACCGGCGAAATCGCCGCGGCGCACATTCAGGGCGTACAGAGCAAAAACGTGGGCACCAGCCTCAAGCACTTCGCCATGAACAATCAGGAGCACCGGCGTATGTCCACCAGCGTGGTGTGCGACGAGCGCACCAAGCGCGAAATCTATTTGGCGGGCTTCGAGCGCGCGGTTAAGAAGGGCAAGCCGTGGACCGTTATGTGCTCCTACAATAAAATCGGCGGCGTGTATTCCAGCGAAAATCCCCGCCTGCTCACCGATATACTGGTGAAGGAGTGGGGCTTTGACGGCTACACCATGACCGACTGGGGCGCCTGCTGCGACCATATTGCGGGCATTAAGGCGGGTCTCAACCTCTCCATGCCCTCTCTGGGCGACGCGGCGGATCGTCAGGTCGTCGAAGCGGTGCGCTCCGGCAAGCTGGATGAAGCCGTAGTGGACGCCGCCGTGGCGCGCATACTGAATATACTGTTCCGTTTTACTGAAAACCGCGCGAAGAACCCCGAGTTCTCGCTAGGCGTGCAGCACCACCTGTCGCGCAAGGTCGCGCGCGAATCCGCCGTACTGCTCAAGAACAACGGCATACTGCCGCTGGCGAGCAAGGGCAGCATCGCCTTCATCGGCGCGTTTGCGGAAAAGCCGCGCTATCAGGGCGGCGGCAGCTCCCACATCAACGCCTCGGAAATCACCTCCGCGCTGCAGGCGGCGCGCTCCGTTGCCGAGGTGCGGTACGCGCAGGGCTTCCACACCGACCGCGACGAGGTGGACGAAGCGCTCAAGGCGGAAGCCGTGGCGCTGGCGCAGCAGTCCGACGTAACGGTGCTGTTCGCAGGTCTGCCGGATTCGTTTGAATCCGAGGGCTTCGACCGCACCCATATGCGTCTGCCGAGCTGCCAGCTCGATTTGATCGACGCAATCTGCGCGGTATCCGGCAAGGTGGTAGTCGTGCTGCACAACGGCTCGCCCATCGAGCTGCCGTTTGCCGAAAAGGTGCAGGCGATATTGGAAATGTATCTAGGCGGTCAGGCGGTCGGCGGCGCTACGGTCGATTTGCTGTTTGGCGCGGTATCCCCCTGCGGCAAGCTGGCGGAGACCTTCCCCATGCGGCTGGAGGACAACCCCAGCTACCTGTACTTCCCGGGCGACGGCGATACCGTGGAATACCGCGAGGGTCTCTATGTAGGCTACCGCTGGTACGACGCGAAGAATATGACCGTGCGCTATCCCTTCGGCTACGGTCTAAGCTACACCACCTTTGAATATTCCAACCTGCGCCTAAGCGGCGACACATTGCCGGTGGATGGCGAGCTGACCGTAACGGTCGACGTGACCAACACGGGTCGCGTGGGCGCGAAGGAGATTGTGCAGCTGTATATCGCCAGCGCGCACAAGGGCGTTTCCCGCCCCGTGCAGGAGCTCAAGGGCTTTGAGAAGGTCTACGTGGCGCCGGGCAAGACCGAGACTGTCACCTTCAAGCTGTGCAAGCGCGCGTTCAGCTACTACAATGTGGATATTGCCGATTGGTACGCCGAAAACGGCGCGTACGAGGTGCGCATTGGCGCGTCCTCGCGCGATATTCGCCTGACCGCATTGGTCAACGTAACGGGTTCCCCCGCGCTTCCGGTGCGCGTCACCGGCGACACCACGTTGGGCGATATTCGCTCCATCCCGGGCGCGGAAACCGTAATTGGTCCCCTGCTTCAGCAAATGGCGCAGGTCTTCGGCGGACAGGGCGAGGGCGAAGAAAACGCCATGGGCGAATCCGGCGACGCCATGATGGAGGCGATGATCGGCTATATGCCGCTGCACGCGCTCAAGTCCTTCGCGGGCGAGACGTTTACCGACGACGCCATGCGCCAAATGATCGACGCGCTGAACGCCATTCAGAAATAAAGCCGTTTCCTATACGCATTTGAGCGGTCGCATCGATTGAAGTCGATACGACCGCTCTTTCTAAATGTGACACAGAAAGCAAGAAACTCGTCGTTTATCGGCGAGCTTCTTGCAATTGCGGACTGCATTGGTAATCTTTGGGCGGTCGCCTCAAAATCGGGGCAGCCGCATTTTTCATGGAACGATTCCCTTACCCCCAGAAATCCCCCGGACGATAGCCCTCCGGCAGGGGTTCTTCCTCTAGGAAGGGAAGCGCGTCGTCCTCCAGCGCTGGCAGAAACGCCTCGTAGGGAACGCTCTCGAACTCCCGTCCGTAGGCGCTCGCGCCGAACCAGCCGCCCTCCTTGGCGCGCAGGTTCAAATCTCGGGCGAACTTGGTGTGGTTGGAGCAGTCGTGCACCGCCACGTTCCACTCCTCCTGCGCCGCCTGCCGCATCAATTGGAGCGTGAGCTCGCGGCTGAATATGGGCGATATGTAGCCGTGCCGGTGGCAGTAGAGGCTTTCGCCCAAATAGTTGCCCAAATTGTTTTCGTTGAGATGGAGCTCCGCTAAATTGACAAAATCGATACCCGTGCCCAATATCGCCGCCCGCTTATTCAGGAAGCGTTCGTAAAGCTCCGGCGTCATGGGCGTTTCAATGCCCACCTGCGCAATGTACTGCTTCGCCACGCCCATATTGCGAATGACTGCGTCGGCACAGCCGGATGCGCCCAGATTGAAGCGCAGCTCATCCAGCCCCGCCTCGCCCAGCGCGCGCAAATTTTCCTCGGTGGCGAGGGTTCCGTTGGTGTACATATGCTGGTGGATGCCCGCCTCGTGAAACCGCCGGATGATGGCATAATACGCCTCAATTTCCATAAACGGCTCCAAGTACACGTAGCTCACGCCGGTGGGGCGGTTGCCCATGGTGAGCAGCAGGTCAATATCGTCCAGCCTAAAGCGCGAGCCGCCAATTTCCCACATTCCCTCGCCCACGGGGGGCTGCGCGTCCATCTGCCCAAAGTCGTAGCAGAAGGGGCACTGCAGGTTGCAGCGGTTGGTCTTGCGAATCGCCCCCAGACCCGTGCCGAACAGGCACGATTTGCAGCCCTGCGGGAATTTCTGCACGGGTCCTACGAACATTGTGCGCCCCGCCATGCGGTTCAGGTTGGGGATTTGCGCTTCCAGCGCCTGAAAGCGAGCTTCCGCCGCCCGCTCAATCTGGTACAGCGTCGCCCATACAATTTCCTGCTGCCACGGCAGCAGCGCCTCATCGGGGTCCAGCTCGGCGAAAAAGGAAAACCACATCCGCGCGTCTTTTTTGGATATCTTCATGCCGCACCTATTCTATATTGAGGGAAAACGGGGAAACGACATACTCGCCGTTTCCCCGCGTTTTATACGTTGGGTTTACTTCTTGAACTTGCCGATGCCCAGATACTTGTTGGTTTCGGCGGTGCCTTCCTCGCGGGTGGTCTGCATCTGCATGGCGGCGCGAATGCCGTCAATGGTCTCCGGAATGGTTACGGATTCCTGCGGAATGTTGATGGCGTACATAATATCGTTGCCGGATTCCACAATGCTATCCTCCCACAGACCGATTTCGTACATATCGCCGCGGCGGTTGCCCAGATCGCGCGCGTACTTGAACAGGCTGGCGTTGCCCTTGAAGCCCTCGTCAATGGAGACCACACGGATGCGCGGATGCTTCTGGAAGGCTTCCAGCGCCATTTCCTTGGTGATCTTCTTGCCGTCCTTCGCGGTGGCGAGCACAGTGATGATGTGACCATGGGTCACGGGGGTGTGCACCAGAATGCCCGTAGCGTTCACATGGGGCATAATGGTCATGAGGTCCACCGCCTGATGGGTGGGCGCCTTTTCCATTTGCAGCGCGTTGGTGAGTCCGCGGTGATAATCGCCCGGGTCGGCGACGCGGCGGATAATGGTAATGGCGACCTTCTCCAAGCCATAGGCGCGGTCCAACGCGTCTACGGTGCGGATGAGACCGGTGGTATTGCAGCTGGTCAGCTTCAGATAGTTCGCGCCCAGACCCTTTTCATAGTTGGCGTAGCCGTGGAAGAATACGTCCGCCACGGAGTTCTTCTCGCCGCCCTGGAAGATGGCCTTTACGCCCAGCTTCTCGTAGATGACCTTATTCTTCGCGCCGACGCCGCCAGGAGCGCTATCCAGCATAATGTCTACGCTCTTAATCAAGTCCTCAAAGGTACCCGCTACCGGAATGCCCTGCGCGTCGAACTGGCTCTTGTCCGCGCCGTCTACCAGATACAGGTTGTACTTCACGTTGTTCGCGCCGATCATATCGTTTTCCGCCAGCGCGCGAATGGACAGAGTGGGCGCCAAATCGGCAATGCCGACCAGCTCCATATCGCCCTGCATAGCGACGCCGTCCGCCAAACGCTGACCAATGGTACCATAACCCGCTACGCCCACACGAATTTTCTTGCTCATAGGAAATTCCTCCTCGAATAATTTTGATGAATCGTTTTATTTGCGCGCAATGGTCTCTTCCGCGACCTGCACAATGTGCTCCGGCGTAAGCCCGAAGCGCTCCGCCAGATAGTCCGCCGGACCGACCTCGCCAAATTCGTCCTCCACGGCGACATAGCCCACCGGAACGGGCTGCTTCGCGCCCAGCGCCTCGGATACCGCCGAGTAGAGTCCGCCGAACTTGTTGTGGTTTTCCGCGGTGACCACGCAGCCGGTCTTCTTGGCGTATTCCACCAACAGCGCCTCATCCAGCGGCTTAATGGTGAACATATCGATCACGGTCGCCTCTACGCCCTTTTCGGCGAGCAGCTCCACCGCCTTCAGCGCCTTGCCCACCAGCAGACCCGCCGCCACAATGGTCACGTCCTTGCCTTCGCGCAGCACTACGCCCTTGCCAATTTCAAAATCGGAGCCCGCTTCGTATACCAGATCGTTCGCCTTGCGGTTGATGCGAATGTACTTTACGCCCTTGCGCTCCACCAGCTTGGGGAATACGTTTTCCGCCTGCGCGGTATCCGCCGCGTCAATAATGGTCGCGCCCGGAATGGAGCGGTACAGCGCAACGTCCTCAAAGGGCATATGCGTGCCGCCGTTCATCGCCGCGGTAACGCCCGGGTCGGTGCCGATCATGGTGATATCGTTCTTGGCGTACGCCGCGGACATAAACACCTGATCGAAGCAACGGCGAGAGGCGAAGGGTCCGAATGTGTGGCAAATGGGCTTGAAGCCCGCCGCGTACAAACCCGCGGCAATGCCCGCCATGTTGCTTTCCGCAATGCCCACGTTAATGGCGCGGTCGGGGTGCGCCTTGGCGTATTTGGCGGTGCCTAAGCAGCTCATCAGGTCCGCGTCCAAATAGATCAAATTGGGGTCCTTTTCCAGCATCGCCGGCACCATTTCGCCGAACAGCTCTTTAAAGGTCTTTCCATCCGGGCCGCCGTTATAAATCACTTTCATTGTTCGCAGCCCTCCTTTTCCAGCGCTTCCAAATCCTGCTTTACGGCGGCGATGAAGCTGTCCCACGTATCCGCGTCCACGGTCATGGAGTGGTTCGCCTGCGTTTCCTCTACCGCCTTTACGCCGCTGCCCTTCACGTTGTCCATAATGATGGCGATGGGCTTATCCTGCGCGGGGCGAGTGAGCGCCTCATAGAGCGCCTCCACGTCGTTGCCCGGCACGCGCACCGCGTCGAAGCCGAACGCCTCGAACTTGGCGCGCAGGTCGAAATGCGCAATAATATCTTGGGTGTAGCCGTCCAGCTGGCGCTTGTTGTCGTCAATAATCCAAACGAGGTTGTTGACCTTCTTCGCCGCGGTGAACATGGCGGCTTCCCAGCACTGACCCTCGTCCAGCTCGCCGTCGCCCACCACTAAGAACACGCGGTTGGAGCGCCCTTTGAGCGAATCGCCCAGCGCCATGCCGACCGCCTGCGAGGTGCCCTGTCCCAGAGAACCGGTGGTGCAGTCCACGCCCGGGGTCTTGTTCTTATCGCAGTGGCTGGGCAGGTTGGTGCCCGGACGGTTCAGGGTTTTCAGCTCTTCCATGGGGAAGAAGCCCTTGAGCGCCAAGGTGGCGTACACGGCGGGACCCGCGTGACCCTTGGATACGACCAGCTTGTCGCGATCCGCCCACTTGGGGTCCTCCACCCTGTAGTTCATTACCTTGCCGTAGAGCACCGCCAGCAAATCGCAAATGCTCAACGAGCCGCCGATGTGACCAAAGCCCCTCGCCTTCATCTCTTCCAGCAGGGCGATGCGGATCTGCGCGGCAAAAATCTGCGTATCCCGCTTATCTTTTACATTCAATATAAACGCCTCCCAGCGGATGGGGCGAAAGCGCGCGCCTCCGCCCGCCATCCATCAAATTACTTGCGCACCTTCACCGGAACGCCGCCCTTTTCGCAGGACTCCTTCGCCGCCAGACCGATGAGCACCGGCTGCAGACCGTCAAACGCGCCCACGGCGGTATCGGTATCGTTCAGGCAGGCTTCCACAAAGGCGCACTCCTCGGCGATGAACGCGTCGTTGTAGCGCTCTAGGAAGAACCACAGCGGCTTTTCCTTGGTCACGCCGTCCGCCGTGTAGAGCACGGTGTTGTTGGGCGTTTCGTTATCGGCGGTGATGCAGCCTTTGGAGCCGAACACCTCGATGCGCTGATCGTAGCCATAAACCGCCTGACGGCTGTTGTCAATGACGCCCAGCGCGCCGTTGGCAAAGCGCAGGGTGATGATGCAGGTATCCACATCGCCCGCTTCGCCGATTTCGGGATTGACCAAGCAGGTGCCCACGGCGGAAACCTCTTCCACCTCGCTGCCGGAGAGGTAGCGCACCATGTCGAAATCGTGAATGGTCATATCCACGAAGATGCCGCCGGAGACCTTTACGTAAGAGAGTGGCGGAGCCTCGGGGTCGCGGGAGGTCACCTTGACGATCTGTACGTCGCCGATGCCGCCGTTCTTGACGACCTCGTGCACGTGCTTAAAGTTGCGGTCAAAGCGGCGGTTGAAGCCCACCTGATACTTGACGCCCGCCTTCTTTACCTCATCCAGCACATTCTTGATCTTGTCCAAATCGTGATCGATGGGCTTTTCGCAGAAGATGTGCTTGCCCGCCTTGGCGGCTTCTATGGAGATGGGCGAATGGGTATCGGTCGAGGAGCAGATGAACACCGCGTCGATGGTGGGATCTTCCAGAATCTTGTGGTAATCGTTGTAGTAATTCGCCACGCCCAGCTTTTCGGCGAGTTCCTTCGCGGCGGGCTCGTATACATCGGAAATGGCGGCGAGCTCAGCGTTGGGCACGCGGGAAACCAGATTGTTGGAGTGCAGCTTGCCGATGCGACCTGCGCCGATCACGCCAATTCTCAGCTTTTTGCTCATGGGAATCATTCCTCGTATTATAGAGTAGTAGTACTTATATACCTCTCTCCAGAGGTGTGCTACACTGTTGGAGATGCTGTGGATTGGTTTCATCATTCTATCGCAAGACGGTTTACAGGAGGTTCCAACCACAGCCCCTTGTCGGTTTGTT
>JAFUAR010000102.1 GCA_017460585.1 Clostridia bacterium | reverse complement strand
TGTTCATATTCGCCTTTCACTCGGGCACGCTCGGCGCGGCGATTGCTATGGTAATCGGTTCAATTCATGGGATTATTCGCGGGCATTTATATCAACAAACGTTGGAACGCAGAAATCCGGTTCTCGTTCTCGCTGCATCCTGATTGGAACAGCGTAAAGACGATATTGCGCGTGGGTATTCCCTCGACGCTTGTACAAGTACTGACGGGGATTGTATCCATCGCTATGAATGCCATTTTACTGACTTTTTCCTCCACCGCCGTCGCCGTATACGGAGTATGCGCGCGTATGCAAGGCTTGTGTACAGTGGGCGTGCATGGAATCGACAACGGATTAATTCCCATTGTCGCCTACAATTATGGCGCCAAAAAGCCCAATCGCATTCGGGAAGCCATCCGTTGGGCGTTGATCGATTCGTTTATATTCTATATCGCTTTCTTTGCGGTTTTGGAGCTGGCGCCACAAATGGTGCTTCGGCTATTTAATGCCTCCACCCATATGCTTGCAATTGGCATTCCCGCGGTACGTCTATTGGGTTTAGCTTGGCTCGTTTCCATTCCTAATCTGGTAGTCGCCGCCGCGATGCAGGGACTTTCCCTCCCCTCTCCCAGCATGGTACTCACATTGCTGCGGCAAGCGCTGCTGCCCGTCGCGCTTTCCATGATTCTGCGTACTTTTGGCAACCTCGATTTGCTGTGGTTCGCGTTTGTAATTGCGGAAGCAATTTGCGTACCGCTTGCAGGAATACTGTGGCGCAGAAACAGCGCGAGAATCATGAATGAAATGACTCTCGTAGAACTCAACTGAAATTTCACAATTCAAACTATTGAAAAAGTCATGTCCATGTGCTAAAATAATTGTGTTCGTTCGGTTCGAGCGAACACAATTCCATATTTTGTGGAGAAGTCGCCTAGCTTGGTCGAGGGCGCGCGACTGGAAATCGCGTAGGCGTCAAAAGCGTCTCGAGGGTTCGAATCCCTCCTTCTCCGCCAGAAAGAACGGTATTTTGATCAATTTACCGTTCTTTTCATTTTACTAGATAAGCCCTAAATTTCAATCATTTCGGTGTTCTGGCACAGCAAAATAACAATAGACCGCTTTATTCCTTGAAATAGCATATTGTTTGCGCTATAATAGTAAGTAAAATCTAACTAAACTTCCATCCAGCGTGCAGCAATGCTTTTTTCGATAGACGGCTGTTGATGGGCTTTCTTTATGAAGACGGGTTAGTTTTATCTAATATTTACCCAAGCATAAACTGCTCATTCCTGAGACGTTGACTAATGCCAAAGTCGTGCAAGTAAAAACCAAAATGAGGAGATTAAGAACTATGGAACACAGTTGGATTTTGATCTTAGCGATGATCGGGCACATTCTTTGCGTATACTGCGACAGATTGCTCCTCTGTACACCTGGCGGCAACTTCAGTTATTCTGATATAAAGGATAACCAAAGAATGGAGGTAACTGTTCAGTCCACCCCGAATAAGACTCCAACAGCATTACCCCGGAAGGCCGCAACAATGGCATCAAAAGAAGAGACGCCATGAAGAGCCGCCGAGGAAATGAAGCTGAGGACACGCGCGAAATCATCTGCGCCGGAT
>JAFUAR010000101.1 GCA_017460585.1 Clostridia bacterium | reverse complement strand
TCCCAGAGTCCCGTGACCCATTACCATGAATTATGTGCTATGCAGCCGCCGGCAATATCTTAAAATCATTTTTGCAGCTTGACATTTGCCTTCTTCCGTGATAAAGTATTTTTCAAGCAAATATAGCGATGAAGGGAAAGAGTACCCGGTCGGCACGGCAAAGAGAAGGGGCGGTTTGCTGTGAGCCCTGCGATGTCGCCGGAGAACGCGGTCCCGGAGCTTTGAACCGAACCCATTGCGGGCGTAGGCTTCAACGGGCGCTCCCGTTACAGAGCGGCGCCGGTCCATTGGTCGGCGGCAGAGCGCGGGCATTTGCCCGAACTCAGGTGGTAACACGGATCGAATTTGATTCGCCCTGAACGTTGCATTCAACGTTCAGGGCTTTTTGATTGTGCATAAGGAGGCAGAATATATGGCGAGATATTTTGAAAAATCCCAAAAGCTCAACGACGTTTGCTACGATATTCGTGGACCGGTCATGGATGAGGCAAACCGTATGTCCGCGGCGGGAATGAAGATACTCAAGCTGAACATCGGCAATCCCGCGCCGCATCGGCTGTTTGCGCCGGACGAGATCATTTCGGATATGATCTATAATCTACGCGATTCGGAAGGCTATTCCGATTCCAAGGGACTGTTTTCCGCGCGCAAGGCGATTATGCAATATTGCCAGCTGAAGCATATTCCCAACGTGGATATCGCCGATATTTATACCGGCAACGGCGTTTCGGAGCTTATCACCATGTCGCTGCAGGGTTTGTTGGATACGGGCGACGAGATCCTAGTGCCTGCGCCGGACTATCCGCTGTGGACGGCATCCGTTACTCTGGCGGGCGGTACGGCGGTGCACTACTTGTGCGACGAGCAGTCCGACTGGAATCCGGATATCGCGGATATTCGGGCCAAGGTTACGGACCGAACCAAGGGCATTGTGGTAATCAATCCCAACAATCCGACCGGCGCGCTCTATCCCAAAGAGGTGCTGGAGCAGATTGTGCAGGTGGCGCGCGAGCATAACCTCATTATATTCGCAGATGAAATTTATGATCGGCTCGTAATGGACGGCGCGGAACACGTGGCAATCGGTTCGCTTGCGCCCGATCTGCTGGTGGTCAATTTGAACGGTTTAAGCAAGAGCCATCGCGTGGCGGGCTATCGCGTAGGTTGGATGTGCCTGAGCGGCGATAAGAGCCATGCCAAAGGCTATATCGAGGGCTTGAATCTGCTTTCCAATATGCGCCTGTGCTCCAACGTACCCGGGCAGTCCATTATTCAAACCGCGCTGGGCGGATACCAGAGCTCGGACGAGCTGCTGGTGCCCGGCGGGCGCATTTACGATCAGCGCGAGTACATTTGTAAGGCGATCGACGATATTCCCGGTCTTTCGGCGGTGCGTCCCAAGGCGGCGTTCTACATATTCCCGAAGATGGATATTCAGAAATTTGGCATTGTGGATGACGAGCAGTTCGCGCTCGATCTGCTGCGGGAAAAGCATATATTGATTACTCACGGACGAGGCTTCCACTGGGAGCAGCCGGATCATTTCCGAATTGTATACCTGCCTGATATTGAAATGCTGGAAAAGGCGATGCATCGCATGGGCGATTTCCTTGCCCACTATCGTCAGGTACAATAATTGTTACTGTTCCGCCTACGGCTTCACAGTATGTGGACGGCGTACACGCCGCCGCTGCGGATTGAATGTCGGGGGTTGCGACCCCCGACATCCCCTTGGGTGAATCGTAACCAATATTCAATCCTCCACGCGGGTACCTTATTTTCCTTTGACGCGTCATCGCCGCGCGGCTTCGGCGAAATGAATAAGGCGAGTGCGTATTTGCTTTTCGATTTGGGTTCATCAACCAAGCGCGCCGGTCGGAACTACTCCGATCAGCGCGCTTGCGATTGTAAGGCTTACAGATCGGTTTTGATCTGTACCTTGATGCTCTCGGCGGACATTTGCATATGGATGCCCTCCTCCAGCTTCTCTACGGGGTAGAAGTGGGTAATGAGCGGTTTGGTTTGAATGCGACCGGCGTTGATCAGATCTACCGCCTCCTGATGAGAATCGGGATTGATGAACGAGCCGTAGATTTTGAGCTCCTTTTTGTATACTTCAAACATGGGCATATCGAAAGTGGCGTCTACGCTCGGCACGCTGAACAGCAGCAGCCGCGCGCCGCGGTCGGCAATATCGAACGCCTGCTTGGTGGCAAAGGTCTTGCCCACGCATTCAATGGCGACATCTACGCCGTCGCGACCGGTCAGCGCCTGAATCTGTTTGAGCGGATCCTCCGCCAGCGGGTCGATGGCATAATCCGCCCCTACCTGCAGACCGACCTTGCGCCGCGCCTCTACCGGCTCGGACAGCACCACGCGTCCCGCGCCGCGCAGCTTCGCCAGCTGCACCATGAGCAGACCGATCGCACCGCCGCCGATGACCGCGACCAGATCGCCGCTCTGAATGTTCACCTGCTCAATGCCATGCACGCAACAGGCGAGCGGTTCCGCCATCGCCATCGCCTCAAAACCTACCTCGGGGTTCATTTTGAATACCTGCGTTTCGGGTACGAGGCTGTAATCGGCAAAGCCGCCGTTCATGTTTACGCCGATTGCCACCATATTCTCACAGTACTGCTTGTGTCCCTTGCGGCAGTGGTAGCACTTGCCGCAGTAAATGTTGGGGTCTACGGTAACGCAATCGCCCACGGCGACCGCCGTAACCCCTTCGCCTACGGCTTCCACTATGCCGGAATATTCATGCCCCAGCACGACGGGCGGGGTGACCTCCGCGGAGCCCTTTTCGCCGTGGTAGATGTGCACATCGGTTCCGCAAATGCCCGCGACCTTGTTGCGAATGAATACCTGATGGGGAGCCGGAGCGGGGAAGGTCATTTCTCGCGTTTCAAACTTTCCATTGCCCAGAAAATAATTGCCTCTCATTGGAATATTCCTCCTGCCTAGTCGGTGTAATGGGGTTTAGTCCTCAATGCTAATTTTGTCGCGTGGGAATATATCGTACAGCTGGTCTATGGTCTTGCGCACCTGCGGCGAGAGCGTCCCCGCCGCAGCCGTCTGCGGCGCGCCCTCGCCCTCCATGCGCAGCTGCGCGCTCATTGGGCGACCGAAGGCATCGCTGAATGCCGCTTCCAGTATGTCGCGCCGCTTTTCCAGCTGTATCTTCACAATTTTGGCGCTCTTTTCAAATTCCAACGTTACGC
>JAFUAR010000100.1 GCA_017460585.1 Clostridia bacterium | reverse complement strand
TACCAACGTGCACACCCAAGGGTTTTGCGGTCGGCTTTGTCGGCTGTCCCGGTCGATTCAAAGAATTGAGCAGGACACCGTTAAATTGAAAATTCGAGTGTCGCGCCTTGTGGCAGGAGACGCGCCTCCGTCCACAAACTGCGAAGCTGGAGACGGAACAGTAACGGCTTATTTCCCCTACACTACGCGAATATTGACCTAGGCTGGAATTCTACTCCGGAAATGTGAAGGAGTACGCCGTGAGGAATAGAAATACATATATGTAAGCACATATCGAGCCGACATAAATAGTCGATTTTACAAAAATCAGCTTATTCTCGCTTTATGTCGTGGCATTTTATGTTCAAATGCATTATGCTGTTTGCAGAAAGGAGGTCAAAATGGATCAAAAACAGATTGGGCTTTTTCTAAGAACGCTTAGAAAGCAGAAGGGGCTAACGCAGGGGCAGCTGGCGGAATATCTGAATGTCTCAGATCGAAGTGTTTCCAGATGGGAGAACGGAATCAATTTGCCAGATCTCAGCATTCTTGTAGAGTTAGCGGATTACTACGCGGTGGATATTGGTGAGATCATTGATGGAGAAAGGAAAGGAGATTCTATGGATACAGAATTGAAAGCCAAACTACAGAAGGTAGCGGACTATGGTGATTGCCAAAAACAGCATTCGCTCAGGGCCGGAGGAATCGCATTCTCAATTGCTTTTTTCGTTTGCGCAATTACCATCGTCGTCCAATTGATCGTAACGGGCAGATGGAGCATGGTTATTGGTGAAACCATCACCTTCCTAACAGCGGGTATTATATACCTATTCCTGATTGTAAAAAACGGTGCTTTCGATAGTAAGAAACACGCAGACCGGCGATATACCGCAATTAGTGTGATTTGCGCCGGAAGCTTTTCGATCGTAATGGCGCTTTGCCTATTGGGTCGAGTCAGTACTATACAGGTTCTCATTTGTTCAAGCATTTTCTTCGCAGCAATGGCAATTATTGGAAGAATTGTATTGGCAATACTGAATAAGGCAAATCGCAACGTTCAAAACAAAGGGTAATATGCGTAATTTGCCCATTGAATGGTTTTTCCCTGAATCGCTTTCTTATACCAACTCTACATAGCTCATGCGAGCGGCGGAATTATTCATTATATGGGTTGGAGCGCGAAGAGTTCTACAAGTCCCAAAGTCCAAGACATACGAGATTCAAAGTATCGCGAATATCGGGAAAATGCGCTGGTCAAATTCAATGGGAGTACTCCCTTCTGTGCAGATCGTAAAAGTGTAAATGCTTTCTGTACAGCGGGGAGTACTCTATTCTAATCTCAAACGAAAAATCATTTCGCATTCCGTCTATATCAAGCGTCCGATGCGGTATCAGTTGTTGGCTGGAGCAAAGCTTCTACTTGCGAAGACTATACATCGCGAAAGGTCGAAGACTGATGTTTCATGGCAAAAAACAGCCATAATCCAAATCTATCTCCAATCACAGCCTGACTTCCAAGTTTCCCACAAAATAAATTCGACTTACTGCTTGACATTACTGTTATGCTTGTATATAATACAGTTGAATCACATAAAACAGGTGGTGACGGAGTGAACGTATTGATCGACAACAAAAGCGGCGAACCGATTTATAATCAAATCTTCCGCCAAATTCGCAGCCAGATTATTAGCGGCGAATTGGAGGAAAACGCGCTGCTCCCCTCCATTCGCGGTTTGGCAAAGGATTTGCGCATTAGTTTTTTAACCACAAAGCATGCCTATGATGAGCTGGAAAAAGAAGGATTCATCTACACGGTGCAGGGCAAGGGATGCTATGTCGCCCCGCGAAACGTTGAATTAATTCGCGAGGAAAACCTACGGGCAATCGAAACGCACATTGAGCAAATCGCGCAGCTCGCCGCACTAGGCGGCATCAGCAAAGCGGAAATAATGGAAATGGTCCAATTTGGACTGGAGGAACAATGATGAACGCATTAGAAATCAATCAGCTAAGCAAAAGCTTTCCCCATTTTACATTGGGTCCCTTGAATCTGGCGCTGCCCTCCGGCTGCATTATGGGATTAGTGGGTGAAAATGGGGCGGGAAAGAGCACTACGTTTAAGCTCATACTCAATATGCTGCGCAGCGATAGCGGTACGATCTCCATTTTGGGCAAAGATAACCGTGAGAATCTCCGTATGGTTCAGGAGGATATTGGCGTAGTACTAGATGAAGTAGGTCTTCCGGAGTGCCTGAACGCAAAGGAAGTGAGCGCAATCATGCGGCGAACATTTCGCAATTGGAACAATGCGGAATACATACGGCTGCTGGATCGGCTCTCACTTCCTGAGAATAAACCCTTCAAGGATTTCTCCCGCGGCATGAAAATGAAGCTTGGCATCGCCATCGCCCTATCGCATGGGAGTAAACTCCTATTGCTGGACGAGGCGACCTCCGGGCTCGACCCCGTAGTACGCGACGAGATTTCGGAAATGTTCCTTGATTTTACGCGGAGCGAGGATCATTCCATACTCATTTCCTCGCATATCGTGAGCGATTTGGAAAAGCTATGCGACATTATAGCCTTTCTGCACAATGGAAAGCTGCTCCTCTGCGAGGAGAAAGACCGCCTGCTCGCGGAATACGCTCTTGCGCACTGCACACTGGAACAGCTGAATGCCCTTCCTGCGGAGGCAGTTCGCTGCGCAAAAACTTCTCCTTACGGCGCGGAGGCAATGGTATTGCGCCATGCCGTACCTGCGGGCATTGCGTTGAGTCCCATCAGCATAGAGGAATTATTCGTTTTCATGGCTAAGGAGGCGAAAGAACAATGAGCGGATTACTGCTCAAGGATTTCTATATGACGATCAGGTATTGCAGAACCTATCTATTCATCGCGATTGCTTTCATTGCGCTTTCCTTCGCAAGTTCAAACAGCGTATTCTTCATATTTTATCCATGCCTACTCTGCGGTATGATTCCCGTTAACCTTCTGGGGTATGACGAGCGCAGCCGTTGGTCAGAATACAGCGCCACTCTCCCCTATTCCCGTGCGCAGCTCGTTTCCAGCAAATATCTTATCGGACTGCTTGCTCAATTCGCCATGCTGGTGGCGACTGGTATTACTCAGGCATTGCGAGGCAATCGCACGGCGCTATATCAGGGCTACGGTCTGCTCCCCATGCTGCTCATGCTGTTTATCGCAAGCACCATTACGCCCGCCATCAGTCTCCCCTTCCTGTTTAAGCTCGGCGCGGAAAAGGGGCGCATTGCATATTTGGTAATGGTCGCCATTATGTGCGCCGCAATCTTTGTGGGAACGGAATTGATCGGAGATCAATTCATGCGCGCACTCCATTTTCAAACGATTTTGCCCCTGCTCTGTATTGCGGAGGTGCTCATATACGCGCTATCATGGCTTCTCTCCATCCATTTTTACAAAAACCGGGAGCTATGACTGAATGGTCTAAAACAGGAGCAGAAACAACGCTGCATACGCAGGAAGGTTTATAGTGATTTTCCCCTCCCTCACAGCGCTCTCGTTAAATCAAAAGCGATCATTTCAGCCCTTAATAAGTATGATTCTTGGGTGTTGTTGATTGCGCAAAACCATGCTATAATGGTTCGTGAACCGACTGCAAAAAACGTCGATTATGCAGATCGCCGAAATTGCATAAGGGTCTGGCGTTAACTATGGAAGCTAAAAAAGATGCGAAGGAAGGAGAGAGGTCACTATGCTACAGCAGGTCATGACCGCACCCGGTCAAATTACATTTCGAGAGGTTCCCGTGCCAGAGCCAAAGGCTGGGCAGGCTCTGGTAAAGATCAAGCGCATCGGCGTATGCGGGAGCGATATACACGTATATTACGGAGAGCATAAGGGCACGGGGTATCCCGTAACGCAGGGACATGAAGTATCCGGGCAAATCGTCGCGCTTGGGGAAGGTGTAGAGACGCTGCACGTTGGTCAAAAGGTTACCATTGAACCGCAAGTAGTCTGCGGGGAGTGTTATCCTTGCCGCCATGGCAAGTACAACCTGTGCGAAAAGCTGCGCGTAATGGGATTTCAGACGACCGGAACGGCGAGCGAATACTTCGCGGTGGATCAGCAAAAAATCACCCCACTGCCCGACGCGATGAGCTACGATGAAGGCGCAATGATTGAACCGCTGGCGGTTACCGTACATGCGGCGAAGCGCTTCGAGGAGTTGCAGGGTGCAAAGGTCGCCATACTGGGCTGCGGACCCATCGGCATACTGCTTGCGCAGTCCTGTAAGGCGCTTGGCGCAGCCGAGGTGATGATTACCGATGTGAGCGACTATCGGTTGGCGCTCGCTAAATCGCTAAATGTGGATTATGCAATCAATACCAAAAACGAGAACTTCGGCGATGCAATGGTGCGCTGCTTTGGTCCGGATAAGGCGGATGTAATTTACGATTGCGCCGGAAATGACATTACCATGGGACAAGCGATTCAATATGCCAGAAAGGGCAGCAAAATCGTTCTGGTAGCGGTATTCGCCAAGGAGGCGCACGTAGATTTGTTCACGCTGAACGATCACGAGCTCGATCTCGATACCACCATGATGTATCGCCACGAGGACTATGTGGACGCGATCCGTCTGGTCAACGAGGGGAAAATACAGCTCCGCCCGCTCATGAGCAAGCATTTCCCCTTCCAGCAATATCTGGATGCGTATAAGTACATTGAAGCCCACAAGGAAGAAACCATGAAGGTGCTCATCGATATCGACCAGATTGATTGATTATACGCCTATATCGCCGCTGGATGCTTTCATCCAGCGGCGATATAATGTATTTTGACCTATCGGATAATCTCATCGATCTGACGGAGTTCCTCATCAGTCAATTGGGGGAAATCGAGCGCCTTGACATTTTCCAAAATCTGTTCCGGACGACTCGCGCCAATCAGAGCCGAAGTAACGACCGGTTTGCGCAATACCCATTGCAGCGAAAGCTGCGCCAGCTTCTGCCCGCGTTCCCGCGCAATCGCATTGAGGCGCTGCGACTTTTCCACCTTATCCGCCGTAATGGAATCCGGCTTCAAATAGCGTGGATCATGCGCAGCACGGGAATCCGCCGGAATACCGTTGAGATAACGTCCCGCCAATACGCCGTTTGCCAGAGGCGCGAAGGCAATGCAGCCTACTCCCTCTTCTTCCAGTACGACGTCCAAACCGCGATCAACGGATGGATTCAGCATGGAATAATTGGGTTGATGGATGAGCATGGGCGTGCCCATGGCGCGCAGCGTGCGAATTGCCTTGCGCGCAGTTTCCGGATCGTAATAATTCGAAATACCCACATACAGCGCCTTTCCGCTTCGCACAATGGAATCCAGCGCGCCCATCGTTTCCTCAATTGGGGTATCCGGATCGGGACGATGATGATAGAATATATCCACGTAATCCAGATGCATTCTCTTTAGGCTCTGATCAATACTCGCCATCAGATATTTGCGGCTGCCATGGTCGCCATAAGGACCCGCCCACATATCGTAACCCGCCTTGGTAGAAATAATCAACTCATCGCGATGCGTTCGCCAATCGCGATCCATATGGAACCCAAAATTGCGTTCCGCTTCACCGTAGGGCGGTCCATAGTTATTCGCCAGATCAAAATGGGTAATACCGCAATCAAACGCCGTGCGAAGAAGGCTCTGCTGCACGCCAAACGGTGTTATTGAACCGAAATTATGCCAAAGTCCCAGAGATACAAACGGGAGCATCAAACCGCTCCTTCCACAGCGCCGATAGGTCATATGATCGTAGCGCTGCTCAGAGGGAATATAGCTATCCAATGTCATAAGTCTCCTCCTATTCTACTTTATAAATTCGTTTTGAAAACCAGCAAACCGTCCCGAAATTCAACTGACGAAAAGCCAAAATACTGCGCAATATGAATGGTCGCCGCCTGCGCCGGCGCACATTCGATCACCGCGGTCTTATACTCCGCTTTCGCCCGTATCAGCATTTGTCGCGTCAGCGCCTTTGCCAGTCCTCCGCCCCAATGCGCGCGCTTCAATACCCAGCCAAGTTCTACGCTTTCCTCATCGTAAGCGTGGTATATTACATACCCCAGAAATATATGCGCCGCGTCTTCCACGGCATACACGAGCGGAGGCTGACAGAGCGCCGCTTCTTGCAGGAATTCTTGCGCTGAATTGGGCGGCAGAAGATAGCGCATGACCTCCGCATCGGAAAAAAGGTGAACGAGCTCGGGTAAATCGCTTTGCCGCATAGGACGGATGACGGGTTCCATGGCTATTTCACCTCTTCAGTGAAAAGATAAATCCTTTCCTCACAAACATAAAGATTATATCACAGCCAAATGACACTTGCAAATTACCCCAAAAAACGGCGGAAACAAT
>JAFUAR010000099.1 GCA_017460585.1 Clostridia bacterium | reverse complement strand
CGGCGTCGCGGCTACGAAGCATGGAACCCAATACGCCCTTTTCCGCCTCCGGATGATTGGGCGGAACGCGCGCCGGATCCATCGCGGCAGTATACTGTTCCATAGATTACTTTTCCGTTTTTACATTCACGATCATGCGCACGGAAATGCCCGCCATCAGCTTTAAATTGACGAACGATTGGCCCGCGGTGCGAATGGGCTCTTCCTGCTCTACCTTGCGCTTATCCACTTCGAAACCGTACTGTTCCTTCACGGCCTGCGCAATCTGATCGTTCGTAATCGCTCCATACAGCTTTCCATTTTCACCGCCGCGCGCGTTTAGCTGAATCACTTTGCCCTTGAGCTCGCGCGCCTTCGCTTCGGCTTCCGCGCGCTTAACCTCTTCGCGATGGCGATCCGCGCTCTTTGCCTTCTGAATGGAGTTCAATACCTCCGACGTCGCTTCCTTCGCCAGCTTTTTGGGAATGAGATAATTGCGGGCGTAGCCGTCCGACGCTTCGATAATCTGATCCTTTTTGCCGGAACCTTTAATGTCCTGCAGCAGTATCACCTTCATGGTCGTACCCTCCCTTATTCATTCTTGTCCTGATTGATTTGATCAATATAGCTCCGCAGCGCGCCATGCTTTCCGAAAAGTGCGACGCAACAGCCCACCACGGCGAGCAAGCCGAACAGACCGAAGCCGTTCAATATACCGCCTGCCATTGCGCCCGCAATGAGCAGCAGCACCACCCGAAACGCCCTGCGCCCCTTCGACTGACCGCTGTCGCGCGCGGAGGCGTCCAACGCGGCAAACGCCTGCACGCAGAACAGGAGCTTTGCCAGCGCGTTCACAATGGCGCGCGCCTTTACCGCGCCCTGCAGCCCTGTGCCGGAAAGCACAAAGCCCAGCGCGAGCATTAACAAAAGCCCATAAGTCAAATTCGCGGGCAGCCTCCACTCCGCAAGCGGCTGATAAGAACCGGAAACCATTCTACCCTGTTTGGCGCGAATCCAATTGCCCCATGCCGCGGCGAGCAAGCCCGAAAGACAAGCGCCGCACACCATGTTAGCGAGCAGATGATACTCGTAATACACCGTCATCAGGCTCAGCGTACCATAAAAGTCGCTCGAAAATTGATTGTAATCGTAGTTCATAATGCCGTAGGCGGAAAACATCGGTCGCACGTTCTCCCATGTCTGCGGCAGAATTTCATCCATGGCGGCGGTTACAAACTGCGCCCCCTGCTCTACCAGATTTTGCCCCAGCAGCATAACGAGCATGAGTACCGCGAGCACGCTGCACGCCACCGCGCACGCCGCATCCACGATCGCCTGCGATTCGAATGGCGTCGATCGCTCCATGCAATAAAGCGTAATTCCCGCCGGAACCGCCTGCGTAATCAGCACAAACAGACCCGCCAACCATCCGTACAACCAAGCCGCGAAGCCTGTGCCGATCACCAGCACTAACGCGCCGGGAATTCTGCCCGCCGATTGCCAGATCGCCACGGAAAAAAGCGCCAGCAGCAAAAGACAAGGCATGGGCAACAGATAAGTCGTTGGCAGCAGCAGCGTGGAAGCTATCCCCGATACAATCGCCAAAATCGATAAACCAATGATCCTGCCCGGTCCGCGCGACGCGATGGGCCTTGAATCGATTTGCCAACCTTCCAAAATCTATCCTCCAAGAAAGCGGAAATCATTCCACAAAGTCGAATTCCATATCGCCAACCACCACGGTGTCGCCTTCCCGCGCGCCTTTCGCCCGCAACGCGTCGATCACGCCAATCTTTCGCAGCGTTCTATGGAAGAAATTGAGCGATTCCTCGTTGTCAAAGTTAACTGCGTCGATCAAACGCTCCACCGCCCTGCCGCTCACGATGAAAGCGCCGTTTTGCTTTTCGATGGAATACGCGTTCTCCTCGTCCGCCGACAGCTCATATAACAACTCCTCCGCAAAGGGTTCCGCCGGAGGACAACGCTTGAGCTGCGCCTCAATGGCGTGCACCAGCTCGCGGAAGCCGTTTTCGCCATATGCCGCGGATACGGGATAAATCGGAATTCCCATAGGTTCCAGCTTCTCCCTAAGCGCGTTCAAATGCTCCTGCGCATCCGGCAAATCCATTTTATTCGCCGCCACAATCATGGGGCGCTCCCTCAAATCTCCGTATGCCTCCAGCTCCTTCATAATGATATCGAAATCCTCGCATGGATCGCGATATTCGCTGCCGGAAATATCAATCACGTGCAAAAGCATACGCGTGCGTTCCACATGCCGCAAAAACGCGTACCCCAGCCCTACGCCCTGCGCCGCGCCTTCTACCAATCCCGGTATATCCGCCATAATGAAACTGTCGTCTTCAGTCTTCACGATGCCCAGATTGGGCTGCAGGGTGGTAAAATGGTAGTTTGCAATCTTGGGACGCGCCGAAGTCAATATGGACAGTATGGTGGACTTTCCCACATTGGGAAAACCGATCAGCCCTACATCCGCAATGGATTTGAGCTCCAACGTGACCTCCACAACGTCTCTCTTTTCCCCTGGCTTGGCAAACTGCGGCGCCTGACGCACCGGAGTTGCAAAGCGAGCGTTGCCAAAACCGCCCTTGCCGCCGCGAATCAAAGTTTTTCGCTGACCCGCCTCGTACAAATCCATTACGAGCTTTCCACTCGCCTTTTCCCGCACAATGGTTCCCGGCGGAACCTCAATCACCACATCTGCGCCGGAACGCCCCGTTTTTCGGTTCGCGCTGCCATCCT
>JAFUAR010000011.1 GCA_017460585.1 Clostridia bacterium | reverse complement strand
TTACCTGCCACGCGCCATTGGGCATACGGCAATAGACCTGATCCGACTGCAGCTGCGGCGTAATTACAGAATCGACAATTGCTCCCGTGGGGTCCATCAGCGTAATGGTCGCGCCAGAGCTCGGCACTTTGAAGGAAAGATGCAGCTCATCGCCCACGGCTTTCCCTTTTCCATCGGCGTATAATACAAGGTACTCGCCGGACTCCAGCCAAAGAGTGGGAAAGCGAAACAGCGTCATGGGATCATCGCCGGACATCATAGTATAACCAGCGAGATTGACCGCACGATCAGAGATATTGGTCAATTCCACCCAATCCGGCAAAGTACCATCCGCCAAAAACAGCGTGGAACGATTGGACGCCATAATCTCGTTGATGCGTACGGGCGAATCAGTCTCTTCCGCGAGCGCGGGGAACTCAAACGCAGAAACGAGCGCGAGTATCGCGATTACCAGCGAAAACCATCGAACGGCACGTTTTTTGATCTGCCTCAAAAATATACGATATTGGTTCACGACAACCTCTTTGTATTCATATCAAAACAATCCAATACGCACAATTTTACTTCTATATGATACACCCATAGTGCTAGGACTTCATGCGTTTTATTTGAGTTTTTTCGAAATATTTGGTAATGAAACAACCTCTTTGGGTGCGATAAACAGGCTTTTTCGCCTCTATCGTTTGACTGAATCCCCGCTCGATGCTACAATACAATCAGCAAACGAACGGGAGGCTATCGCATTGACCGAGGAACAATGGCGGGCGATTGAGTTGAACGACGCAAGCTACGACGGCTTGTTTTATTACGGAGTAAAGACCACACGAAACGTTTGTAGACCCTCCTGCCCCGCTCGGCGCTGCCGGAGGGATCACGCAATTGCGTTCGATACGCTAGAGGAAGCCCTAAGCGCGGGCTATCGTCCCTGTTCACGCTGTCGACCGGATCGCCCCGACTGGAGAGGCGCACGCGCGGAGCTGGCGGAAAACGCTAAAAAATGGATAGACGAGCGCTACACCGAGAAATTTTCGCTCCAGCGGCTAGCTCAGCATCTATTTGTAAACGCAAGCTATCTGAACCGAGTCTTTCACGAATCGGTAGGCGTAACTCCGCTCGCGTACCACAACGCCGCTCGCATTCGCGAAGCTTGCAGACTGCTGCGTGAAAGCGATCTGCCGATCACGCAAATCAGCTGGAAAACCGGTTTCTCCACGACCTCGCATTTTTCCAAGGTATTTCATAAGCTGCGCGGTATGACGCCTACCGAATACCGCAAGCAAGCCAATACAGGGAAATAATAATTCAGCATATATTTTATAGGAGGAATTTCATTCATGCGATTGGGCTTGAGTTCCTATTCCATCGATCCATTGATTGAATCCGGAGAATTGAATCTTGGGAGCGCTATTGACTGGATCGCGGCGCAGGGTGCGGAATGCGTGGAGCTGGTACCCTTTGCCTTTCATTTTATGGACGATGATGGCAAAATCAATTCCGATCTCATTCGAAGCACAGTTCGGCGTGCGAAGGATGCGGGAATAGAAATTGTCAATTATTCCATTCTCGCCGACCTATGCAAAGAAGAACCGGAAGCATATCGTGCGGAAGTGAAGCGCATTCAGCGCCACGTGGACGTCGCGGCGAAGCTGGGCGTTTCGATGATGCGCCACGATGTATGCGCGTTTCGCCGCCCTCGCGGGGAAAACGGTCTGGAACACTTTGAACGCCTGCTTCCGCAAATTGTGGACGGCGCCGGCGAAATCGCCGACCATGCCGCGAAATACGGCATTACTACGCTAATTGAAAACCACGGCTTCTTTGCCAATGGATGTGATCGCGTGGAACGCATCATTCAGGCAGTCCACCGTCCCAATTATGGGCTGCTGCTGGATACGGGCAATGTGATTTGCGTAGACGAAGATCCCAGCGCCGCCTCAAAGCGCCTCGCTGGCATGGCGCGCATGATCCACCTGAAGGATTTCTATATTCGAAAGCGCGATCCCGGCGACACCACGTTGTTCGACTGCGGCGGTCATTGGTTCCAGTCCATGGGCGGTAAATATCTGCGCGGCTCTATATTGGCGCAAGGCGATTTGGACATTTGGGAAATACTCTCCGCGATTAAGCATTCTGGATACGACGGCGCGGTCGCCATAGAATTTGAAGGTTTTGAAGAACCAAAATACGCTTCTAAGGTAGGGCTCGATAACGCCCGACGCATTTGGAACGAAGTGTAACATCATATACCTTTTGTGTCGTTTATAGATTATTTCTATAGTTCGATAGAAATTTCATGTATTGGACAGGAATGGGCACGCATGCTATACTTTCCTCAGTTGATTGAAAGGAGGACGACGGCATGAAAAACGGAAGCAATTCATCCATTGCGGTGCTGCTCAGTATCTGTCGAATGTGTCCTTTCGATTCATCGCAGCAGATTTAAACTTACCATTGAAAAAGTATATCGAGGAGGATTCCAAAATGAAAATTCGTAAGCTGTCTACCGCGCTGCTGGCGCTGATCGTAGCCCTTTCCGCCGTTACCGCCTTTGCCGCTGAGATTCCCGCACCTGAAGGCGACGATAATAAAATTTCCATCGGCGTTACCGTAGTTCCCCATGAGGAAATTGTTGAAAATGTAGTGCAGCCCAAGCTTGAAGAAGCCGGTTGGATGCT
>JAFUAR010000098.1 GCA_017460585.1 Clostridia bacterium | reverse complement strand
CAGCGAGAGAATTGCCAGCAATGCGCCCGCAACGCGATATGGCGCCGTGCCGACGCCGCCGGTGGAGGGGAGAATGTAACCGATGACGAAGTTCACCAGTCTTTGCTGATCTCCAACGCGTACGGCAGTATTAGGATATCGAATACCAAAGTCCTGCAAAGTTCCTTCTTTGGCATACCACAGGTAATCGTTCGCCATATCCGGAGAATACTTTGGCAATCCGGAAATGACGATCTCATAGGAACCTTTGTTTGTACCGTCGTTTATCTTATTCACTGTCGCGGACACGTTATAGTTTCCATTATTCTGAATAGAGATCGTTTGCTCAGATCCATTGACGTCTACTTCGATCGCAACGCTCTCGAAACTATCGTCATGGGTCGGGGTTGCGCTTCCCTGTTTGGACTGTATATCTCTTTCGAGATTCAGCGTAATGGTCTTGCCCTCCGCCCAATCCAACGTACTTTTATCCACATTTTCCCATCTTTTGATTATGGTCATTTCTGTATCCGTAATGAAACCCGCATTCTGGTAAAACACATTTTGCTGATGAATGCCTTGGGTCTTCATCTCCGGAATCGAGTCCATATGCACATACTGAATAACCGCGCTTTTTAGCGCATCTCCTACCTTTTCTTTGGAATCGGCTTTGGAGTTCGACGACTCCTGACCAATTTGCTTTTGGGTGACATCCTTGTACTGTTCTACCGGTCTGCCGGAAAATATGATTGCGTAGTTTCCCGCACGCAGAATATTACTTTTGATTGTTTCTTCCGTCCAATTGTCTGGAATTTTCTCCGGAACGCCAAAACTGTAATCGCCCTTTTCATTCGTTGTTGTCTCCATTACCAGTTCGTTGGTGATAGCGTTGTTTTCATCCAGTTTATACAACTGCACCGTAACGCCGCCCAATTTTGCTTCGCCTTTGGAGATCATACCATCCTTATTTTCATCGAACCACGTGGTACCGGAGAGATAACGACCATAGACGTCAGCAGTGGCTTTGGTAAATAAACTTGCTTCCACAAATTCATTGTCCAATGAATCTTCTATGCGACCACATATACCCTCGTAAGTCATATCCATTCGTGCGACGCTGAGTGCAGGAAACTTAGCATCCACATATGCAATGGCAAGTGGCCAATCTATGAACCCTGTAATTTCTCCCGTTGTTTGATCAAAGCTTGCTTTACTCCACTGCTTCACTTCTTCTATTGAGATATCTTGGGCGCGTGTGATTCTTTTACCATCTTTCGTCAGCTGACTTTCTTCGGTTGCATAATAAAACTCAATATCCTCTGTATTATTCCCTTCTTCATTCTTCAACAAATCTACATTCAGGGTGAAATTAGTTATTTTATATTTTCCCTTCAAGTTGTAGGGCAATAGATCGATCGCGTATAGATTTTCCCTTGGATTGCTGGTATAGTTGTTTACTAAAAGGTGAAACACTCCTTGTCCGTCCAACTCAATGCTGTCTGTACCTATTTTTTCAATGTTGAATTGAGCAGTCTTTACCACACTAATTGCGGAGGTATCCACATTGCCATTGAGCAATGTATTTTCGCGCTTATCCTCAGAGGTTTGTATCGTTGCCACCGTAGAAAGACTTTGGTTATTGATGACGTCTTGTGAGGGATAATCAATATTGCCAATAAAGCAACTATAGTGAATTTCTGGTATCTTCCCCTCTTTAACCGGTACATTTTCCAAGGTAAAGATCAGCTTATTTCCTTCCTGCACAGGGGTGATCGACGTTCCCTTCATCACTATTCCCGTCGCATTTTCACGTTCTGAATACGTTCCTCCTACGTAGGCAGTGCCTTGCTGATACGTCAGACCAGCCGGTAAATCAACGGCAATCGTTACCTTAGTCTTCCAATCATCTACACCCACATCGATCTTCTCGGTAAACTGCATCGCTCCTTCCAATACAAAATCGACAAATCTTTGATGGTTATCCAAATCAAAACTCTGCTTGTCTTCGTTCCCATTTTTCTGCGCAACGTGATTTGTGATGGTTGTAGTATATGGAACAATGTATAAAGTATCTCCATGGAGAAAACCGGAGGTTCCTTCTCCAATGTAGCCTGATTCGCCATACTTACATTTTACGTAATTATCATCGCGATCCACATCTACGCTATGCGATTTTTCCAGCGTGAAATAATGTTGGTTTTGTCTGCCATCTATTGTTGAACCTTCTTTTTGTCTGTTCATGGCAAACAGGGCATACTTAGTAAATTGATTGCCCGTATCTCCGTTATCCTGTATATTCGCTCCAGCATTCAACGCATCCTGTATTGTCCATGCGTTGGTCGACATCGTAATCATATATGAGGCGATCAGATTGTTATTTTCATCTCGATTCTGCAACAGGTTTGCATCGTTTTTCACATGTAATTTGATTTGATGACCTACGTGCATTTGATCGGAATCCGTATCTACGCTACATCCTCGCCACTGAATCAATACTCCAACACACTGCTTGCCGGCATTTTTTAGTTCTTGCAAAGTTTTATAGTAAGAAAGCAAATCACTTTCTTGTTTGATTGAACGCATTTGAACATCATAACCATCCTGCCAAGGTTTCAATCCATTATGATTCCACCCTTCACTTTTACCTACATAAAGAATGTCAGTCGTGCCCCAATCAGCATTATAGTTCTTCTCTGAAAAGAGATCTTTGGGATCATTTTCTAAAGGCTCTAATACTGCATCATCAAATTTTACCAATTGATCAAATGCCAGCGTACGCGCATTTACATTGTTCGCTCCTGCTCCAGTTTGGTCAAAATACGTTGAGATTGCAATATTGGCACCAATCAACGCTGTGTCCGTGCCATGATCCTTAGTTTCCGCACCCGTGCCATCATTTATCTTTCCCACAGTTGAGAAAAAAATCTGATGATCGTAAGTTGCATTCCCTCCATATAATTGACGGTCCGTAATTTGCTGATTATCCGTGGAAATGGACTCATGGAATTGTTCTCCATCTCCCACTTTTGCGCCGGTAACTGACTCCATGGTCAGATTATTCACTACTGCGTTAATTTGAATTGTACCGTTTTCACTGTTCTCACCATACGAAGATTGAATGTTTATTTCCTCGCCATTGACCACCCATTGAGTGGGTTGCACCAGATCAAAACGATAAGTACTGATATTCCCTACTAAAATAGATCCGTCATTATTGACAAAGCGTTCAATTCCATCAATATCGGTCGTCGGAAAACGGTTAAGATCAACATTAAATCGATTAATGACTACATGAAGTTTTGCACCATCCTGTGTAATCGTCACATCGCCATTTTGATAAACTACTCCCGTTTGGGGTACAATTCCATTATCCTGTGAAGCAGGCAATTGATGATCGCTATTCGTCGTATCGCCATTGTTCTCCACATGATACAATTGCACAGGAAAGTAATCAGATAAATCGTGCTGTGCATCATCTCCATCCTTACGATAGTTTGAAGATAGATCGATATCAAATGTAATAGGGGTTTGTGGCGTTGGCAATTCAATGCCTTTCAAACCTTGATTGGCTTCCTCATTTCTCATTTGTACCGCGAAACCATAGCTCGCAAGCATACCTTGTATTGTTTGATTATTGATTGTATAGGTATTCACCGCAGATAATGGACGAACCAGATCAAGCTGCACGTTGTAAGCCGGTTTAGAAGTCACGACCGTTTCAGGACATTGTTTGCTCAAAGGAGTATCATTATCCTCAACACAAACGCTGATCGACGGCTGTATTACATATCCCTCCGTTTTATTTCCCACTTTCAGTACAAATTGAGGCATATGATGCCCCGGCATTTGCACCTGCGCATTGGTTTTTACCGTATAAATCTTTTGATCCCCTTCTACTCTAATTCCTTGATTTTCAGCCCATCCCATCGCCTTAAAATCCAACTCCAATTCCGGATCATTGGGAATGGTAAAAGTATAAATCAAATTCCCTTTTTCCTGCGCGGAAGCGGAGAATGTCTGCGCTTGAGCATCCACATTATAATATATCGAATCAAAGGAGCGGATTCTATTATTATCTGGTCCAGAATCATTACCACGCTCGTCATTGTTGTCAAACTCTCCACTGCCTGTTTTGGTACTGGTAATTTTGAATTGTTGCACATATCCAATGCCACCTTGCGCATCCGTCACCCGTATCACGATATACTTTCCATCCGACAGCACGATGGTGAGCTGCTCCTCGCTTTCAAAGGGTTGCAGACTTGCGAGCATCCATCCCTCTTCGCTATGCCGCACGGCAACGAGCGTATCGTCGCTAAAGCGTACATCTACAATATCCGCCGCGTCCAAATCGATATCCAGTCCATAGAGCAGATCGACGAGAGAAATCTCTGAACCGCCGCCAATACTGACAAACGCCTCCTCATATTCAAAATCCACCGTATACGACAGCACGAACGCGCTGAAATTGTCCGTGATGAAGCGCAAGGCGCGCACAGTCTGAACGCCGTTTACTTCGTCGATTGTGCGTCCTTCCAAAGTCATGCACTCCGTAATATCAGTTACGGAGGCATCGCCCGCCTCGTCTGTATGCACGTGGTACAGGCGGAAATTCCTGCCGGTAATGCGCTCGGGCAGCGTCAGCGCCACCTCAAAGCCACCCGCGTACTCTTCCTGATCGACATTGCTCAGCGTGATATCGAATACCGCATACTGCGGTTCGGCAGCATTGCCGCGGGGCGCCTTGCGGGGTCCGCCTGCGCCGAGGCGCGCCAAATACGCCTGCACTTCCGCAAGCGCGTTTTGCGCATCCTCGCCCTCGAGTACCGATGCGCTCCCCTGCGCGTTTGCGGGCAGCGCGGCGCCCTCCGCGGCGATGATCGTCGCCATATCCAGTTCGATCGCCTCTACGCTCCGCTGTTCGGGCTCTACCCCGTGGAGCAGCGTCAGCGCATAGCTATCCCGTCCATCCCATACCGTTACAATTGTCGTGTCAAATGCGTCCGTCACCGAAACGAGCACGTCGTCATTTCCACGTTCTATGCGCAACAGCGCTTCGTCAAATGCAACGCTCCATTCGTCTACGGGCAGCACATCCTCGTCCATATCGGTTCGCGTATGGGATTCCTCCGCTTCCGTTTCCCCTTCCTGTCGGAATTCCGCGTTTGTTTCGGCGCTATCCGATTCAATGCCCTCGCTCGCCTCGGCGTTCTCCCGCGCCTGCGCCATGAGCGCGCGCAGCGAGAATGGAAGCACCTCCACTTCCGTTAGATCGATGGTTGCGGCGTAGGCCGCGGGCACATTCTCCCCGGGGATATCGGCGGAGGGTTGCTCGGCTCCATTTTCCGTAGATTCTTCCGTGGGTTCTGCAGTTGGTTCCGCCGTGGGTTCGACGGTTGGTTCTTCTGTGGGTTCTTCTGTCGGTTCCATCGTCGGTTCTTCCGTGGGCTCTGCCGTAAGTTCTTCTGTCGGTACTACAGTGGGTTCCGCAGTCGGTTCAATCGTCGGCTCCGCTGTAGGTTCTTCTGTAGGTTCTACGGTCGGCTCCTCTGTAGGCACTTCGGTCGGCTCGACAGTCGGCTCTAGTGTGGGTTCTTCTGTAGATTCTTCCGTAGGCTCCACAGTTGGCTCTGCCGTGGGTTCTTCCGTAGGCTCCATAGTTGGTTCCGCTGTGGGGTCTGCAATTGATTCCGCCGTGGGTTCTACGGTCGGCTCCTCTGTAGGCACTTCGGTCGGCACAACGGTGGGTTCCGCAGTCGGTTCAATCGTCGGCACGACGGTCGGCTCAAGCGTGGGTTCTTCTGTAGGCTCTTCTGTGGACTCGACGGTCGGCACCACTGTGGGTTCTTCCGTGGGTTCGACAGTTGGTTCTTCTATGGACTCCTCTGTAGGCACTTCGGTCGGCACAACGGTGGGTTCCACAGTCGGTTCGATCGTCGGCACAACGGTCGGCTCTAGCGTGGGTTCTGCTACCCTGCGCGCATCCAACAGCGTCACTATATATACATCCGCGTCCGTCACCACTGCCACGCGCAATGTTTCAAACTTTTTCAAAATGTGCACCAGCACGTCGTCCTCGGCGTACTCTACCGCGATGATCTCCTCCTCGCGCTCCTTCTTCTCCACCGCCTGCACCAGCTCGATTTTCTCCGGCAGCACGGGCAAATCCAGCGCGTCCAGTACTTCGCTCATGCGCACACTGGTCTGGCGACCCACCTTATACGGGTTTTCCGGCGCGGGCGTCTCGGCGGGCGCGTCATCGTATTCCTCGTAGGAATAGATCTCCCGTGTCTCGAACGATTCGGGTTGTTCTTCCTCGAAACGCTCCTCTTCAGGCGCATCCTCCTCTATATCCTCCGAAACTGCTTCCTCCTTCGGACGCTCTTGATAACAGGCGTCCGTATGGGTATGCTCCGCGCGTTCGCAGACCAGTTCATCCGTCTCTTCGTCAGAACAGCTCGAGGTATGGCTATGCTCCTCTAAACCGCACGCGGCAATATGCTCCAACGTATCGGCATTCAGTTTGAGCGAATTGGTGGTTGTCAACAGCACGACAATCGCAAGAATCGCCACGACCCTGCGCGCCTTGCGTCTGCGCCGCTCGCTCATTAGAAACTTCTCCAATGTGCCGCTTTCATTGTGCATATTCAATCCGTTCATGTGCGTACTCCTTATCTTCAACGGAAGATGGCATATTTTCTCGCAGGAAAATGATGTTGCTCTTCTATTTTATTATATTTTTATGTGTTTATTCAATAAATATATCTATATGCCATTTATAATAATATTCTCAACAAAAAAAGTCAATAGATTCCCATCGCTCCGCTTTTAAAATTTTTGTATATTTTATTCTCCAAAATTGAAACGTTTTAATTTGTAAAAACCGCACTTTTTACTAAACCGTTTTCGAAAAAAAGACCTACAGAAGCTTATTATTATGTTGTTATATTTGATATGTTGTTATGCATAAAAAAAGAGCGACCACACGCTGTAGTCGCTCCTGTTGAGATGGGATGATGACTTAAAGTATCGGCTGATCGATCGCGTCGTCGGAATTTTCATCCGGCTCCATTATAATCGCCGTTTGCTGCATTCCTCGAATCTTCCACGCTCCGTTATCCTTAACCAGCGTAATATCGTAACGCCCGCCCTGCCATTTGGGTATGGTGGCGCTCACCTCGCCCGCGCGGTTGGAGATTACCTTGCCGGAGATGGACTTCACTTCTTCCACCACGGTACAGGTGGCGTAATTATCCCAAGGCCATGCCCACAGCCGTTCAATGGTCAGGTTATAATCAAAACCGGTAATGGTATAATCGCCGTATACGCTGGTGCCGTTAAACGCGCCCGCAATGGCGGCGTCATTACTCAAAAACTCGTAGTGAAAGCACTTGTTCAGCTCCTGCGCGTCTTCGCGGGTAAGAATGACCTCCACGCGCTTTTCCATGCCTTCATCCAATATAGTATAGATATTGGCAATGTTCAAACACATAAAGAAACCGCACACCAGCATTCCCGCCAGCAAGCAAATCAATACCAGCCGAAACGCGATAAACCAGATAAATCGTCGTAAATATACCACAATCGTACGCTCCCGAGATGATTAATCTTCCCGCTCCAATATCGCCTTGAGCTGCTCGATCATATTCTCGTCCGTCAGGCGGAATTTGAACACCACGCGGCGGGAGGCATCCTTATCCTCAACGCCGTCCACCAAAATCGGATCTGAGAACGAGCGACCGTTCGCCGTAGCGACTTGCCGCAGGTATTCGCGCTGCTCGTCGGTTATGCTGTCGTAATCGTCGGAGAGCACGTAGGTCGCCACGGCGTTCGCGCGCTGCTGGCTCAGGCTCAGGTTCTTGAGGTAGGTGCCCACCGAGTCCGTGTGCCCCTCTATAATAATCTCCGCCACGTACGGACGGTATTCCTCGCTGAACAGCACATCCAGATACACCGGCAGGAAATCGTCGATCCACGCCTTGCCGCGCTCGGTTAGCTGGTACTGCCCCGTGGCGAACAGCAAATCGGATTCCAGCGCGATAGAACCGTCGGTCGGATCCACCGTAGCGGAAATATTCGCGCCGCGCAGCGCCGTAGAAAGCGATGAGATGATGCGGGTCTTCAGACCCACCAGCTGCTCAATTTGCCGTTGCTGGGTATCCAGCAAATCCTGCTGCTCGTTGATCTGGCTCTGCTGGGTATCGAGCCGCACCGAGAGCTCGTCCAGCTGTTCCCGCTGGGTCTCGACTTCGTGCTCCTTCTCCTCCACCAGAGACTTGGCGCTCTCCAGCGCCTGCTCGTGCGTGGCAAGCTGTGCCTGCGCGGTTTGCAATTCAGTCTGGGCTGATTTCAGCTCCGCCTGAGCGCTCTCCAGCTCGTTTTGCGCGCTTTCGAGCTCCGCGCGCTGCGCGTCTAACTGCGACTGCGCGCTTTCCAACTCCGCGCGCTGACTATCCAGCAGCTCCTGCGCGTCGGTAAGCCCCGCCTCGGCGATTTCAAGCTGCTGCTTTTGGCGAATGATCTCCATCTCCTGCGCGGTCAGCTTGGTCTCCTGCTCCGTAAGCCGATCCTGCTGCTGGGCGAGCGAGGCGTTCGCCTCCTCCAGATCGTACTGCTGACGGGCGATTTTCGCCATGGAAATCTCCGTCATGTCAAAATACTGGTACATTACGTAAAACAGCACCAGTATGATGATGAGCAGCAGGGAGCTCATCAAATCTGAAAAGCTCAGCCACAGGCTGCCGTCGTTTCGTCCGCGCCTGCCGCCGCGCCGGTTCTTGTAAGAACGCATGGTCGTCTCCCTTATCGTCTATAAAGCCGGATCGTGCAATCAGCGCCTGTACAGCCGATCCACCGCGTCGTTCAGCGCGCGCTGCGCCTGATCCAGCGTGGCGGTAAGCTGATCGACCTGATCCAAAAATTGGTTGGAGGTTTCGTTTACCGCGCCCGGAAGCTGGCTGAGCGAATCCGAAATACTGCTCGCCAAATAATCCACGCGCTTGGTAAACTGATTTACGTAATCGCGATAGGCGTCCAGCGTAGTGTGCAGCTCTTCCTCGAACGCCTGAGAGGTTGCCTTGTGGATATTTTCCAAATCCTTGCCCGCGGCGCGCAGCTCCTGCGCCGCCTTCTGCATACTCTGGCTCGCCGCCACGTTTTCATCGGAAAGCTTCTTGGCAAAGCCGGAGACCGCCTGAGTCATGGCGTTCATGGAGCCCGCCACCTCCGCCTGCATGGCGGAAACGGTCTTCAAATAGTTGTTCTGCTGCAAAACCACCTTGTCGATCTGCTCCACCGCGCCGGATACGCGATCGTAGCCCTCTTCCGCGCGCTGCGCATTGGCGCGCAGATCGTCCAAATAGCCGCTCATGCCCGCGGAGAGATCTTTCGCGATACGCTGAATGGTGCGCAAATCGCGCGTCGCCTGCTCCGTTTCCTGCATCCCCTCGCGAATGGAATCAAACGCCTCCTGCTGGTTGCGATTGGTCACTTCCAGCGTACGACCAAATTCCTTGAGCTGACCGCCGATTACTTCGTCCATGCGGTCCACAAAGCGCATGACCACCGCGTCGAGGAAGCGCATTTGATCCTTGCTGGTCACGGTCATAAAGCTCTTGATGTTCTGATTGATGGGGTCGACCGCCTCCTGAATGGCGCGCGCCATGTTTTCGGTGAACTTGCCGTTCAGGTCCTTCGCCATGGTCTGAATCAGCGCGGTCTGCTCCTGCTGATAAATGGCGACCTGCGTAAGCGGATCTACGGACAGCACGCCCGCGTAGCGGCTCATCGCGCCGTAGAAGGAGCGCAGCGCGTGTTCGGTGGATCCGTAGACCATGCGCGTAATCAGCGTGAACAGCACCGAGCCGACCACGCCGAAGATCGACGTCATAAACGCGTACTTCATGCCGGGAATCAACGTCATAATAGAGTTCTGCGCGGCGACGGAATCCGTCATGTCAAAGCCGGAAAGCCCCTGCGCAAGACCGATCAGCGTGCCCAGAAACCCCAAGGACACCAGCAGGGTGGGCAGAGCGTCCGCGAAGGCGGAGCGACCGGGACCGTAGATCACGGTTTCCTCGTTGATGAAATCCTCCACGTTGCTGGGATTGTGATATTCCCCATCCGCGAAGAACAGATTGTTCAAATACGCGCTCCAGTGCGCCATGAGCGGTCCCTTGCCAAGAAAGGTATCCTCCTGCCACGAACGCCTGGCGTTCTTGCCCGCCTTAATATTGCGCACCGCGCGGTTCAGCCGTCCGCGCGTGTTGACCACGGGCATGATGCAATAGATAATGCCCACCACGAACAGCGCGACGATGGCGATATAAATGACCATATTGCTCGCGTTGGCTCCGAACGAACCGAGCAAGGATTGCAGAAATTCCATGATACCTCCTATGGCGGAACGGATCGAGTACATGATTGATCGGGCAAGCGCCCTAAGAACCATCGTTTACATTTATACAGTTGTAACTGTTCAGTCCACCCCGAATAAGACTCCAACAGCATTACCCCGGAAGGCCGCAACAATGGCATCAAAAGAAGAGACGCCATGAAGAGCCGCCGAGGAAATGAAGCTGAGGACACGCGCGAAATCATCTGCGCCGGAT
>JAFUAR010000097.1 GCA_017460585.1 Clostridia bacterium | reverse complement strand
GGATGTAATGCTGCCAGGAATGGACGGCTTTCATGTATTGCGGCGCATTCGAGCGGAGGGCTTGAAGACGCCCGTATGTATGCTCACCGCCCGCGCGGGGCTGGAGGATCGTGTACAGGGACTGGAGAGCGGCGCGGATTACTACCTGCCCAAACCGTTTCAGATGGTAGAGCTGGCGGCGTGCCTTCGGGCGATCACCCGTCGCAGAGAGGAAGCCCCCGTCATGCGCCTTACATTTGGCGATGTAGAGCTCAATCAGGGCGAGAGCAAGCTGATTTGCGCAGCGACCGGACATAGCGTGAAACTCGGCGCAAAGGAGTTCCAGCTGATGGAACTCCTACTGCGCAATCCGCGGCAAATATTACCCAAAGAAGTGATTATAGAGCGCATTTGGGGATATGACAGCGAGGCGGAATACAACAACTTGGAGGTATACGTATCGTTCGTGCGCAAAAAACTGGCGTTCGTAGGCTCCACGCTCAAAATTCGAGCCGCGCGCGGCGTAGGATACGCGCTGGAGGAAGCGACATGATTCGACGATTGCGCAGAAGGATGATCGCCATTGTACTGGTCGGTCTCCTGCTGGTTTCGGCGGGTCTGGTGTTCGCGATCAACTGGATGAATCTGCGCGATTTGAACGCGCAAGCGCGCGAAGTACTGGAACAGCTCGCTCAAAATGGCGGCGAACGCCCAACCGGAAGATCATCGCGCGAAATTGCCGGTCGAACGGACGTTTCTACGCCTCCGCCCAAGCCTACCAGCACGGGAGAGCGAAGCAAAGATGCGTCGGATATATCGTTTTATGATGATCGTGCCTTTCCGGACGCGCCTTCCTCCGAATTGGGACCGCCCCAAATAGGCTCGCGTTTGAGCCAGCGCATGGATTCTGCAAGCGTCGCCAGCCTTTCCAATTTCTACACCATCTGGTTGGACGATAACGGCGCGCTCATCAATTGGGTGAGCGACCGCTCCGATTTGTATTCCGACGACGAAATTGCCGCCATTGCGCAGGAGATATTCCAAAGCGGCAAGAGCAGCGGACGCATCGGCGCGCAATACTTCCGATGCGTGCGCGACGCCAGAGGAATCATGCTGGTAGTGGTAGACGCGCGGGTAGAAGCGCAGAATGCGCGAGGCGTGCTGAAATGGACCCTGTGGATTGCCGCTATAGCGGATATACTGCTCTCCTTGGGCGCGATATGGCTGATTCACCGGCTCATACGCCCCGTGGACGAGGCGTTCGAACGACAGAAACAGTTTGTGTGGGACGCTAGCCACGAGCTAAAAACTCCGTTGGCGGTCATTTCGGCAAACGCACAATTATTGGAAGCCGATCTGGGCGACAACGAAGAACTGGGCTACATTCGTTCCGAGGTGGATCGATCGGATAAACTGATTCAAAGCCTATTGACCCTTGCCCGCATGGACAAGGGCAGTGTGAAAGCCGAACTCAAACGCTTTGATCTAAGTCACGCGGCGTATTCGGTACTGCTTCCGTTTGAAAGCACTGTATTTGAAGCGGGAAAGACGCTGGAAATGGATATTCCAGAGGGAATACAGTGCGTGGGTGACGAGGAGATGATCAAGCAGCTACTGGTTATACTAATGAGCAACGCGCTGAAGTACTCCGATGAAGGCGGCAGCATTCGAACGCGCATATTCGCAAAGGGCGACAAGCGCATAATCGAGGTGTTCAACACCGGTCTCGCCATTCCCAAGGAAGCGCAGGCAAAGATATTCGACCGATTCTATCGGGTGGATTCTTCGCATAACTCTGAAATACCCGGCAGCGGATTGGGACTAGCCATCGCGAAGAGCATTGTTGAAGCGCACAAGGGTAAAATCACGGTAGAAAGCGCGGAGGGCAGCGGCACAACCTTTGCGGTTGCGCTATAGAACAATTGAGCGACAAAGCGATAACGCTTTGCCGCTCGATTGTTCTATTTTGCCGCGCGCGCCTCTCGAAACGCCGGCAGCGCCGCCTGTCCTTCTTCCGTGACGGGTTTAATCCACTTTCCGGATACCATATGCACGCTCATAAGCACGAAGCGAATCAGCTCATCGCAGTAACAACAGGCGAATACCACCAAAAACGGCGCGTGCAGGCGCATACCCGCGAGATATACCGCCGGAAGCACCATACAGTACATGAATACTATTTCCAGCACTGTGCCGAATGTCGCGTCTCCCGCGGAGCGGAACGTATCGTTTCGCACCCAGTTGCACATACGGATGACCGCCGCCGCGCAGTAAATGACGAGCATTGCCGAACCGATGGCATAGGATTTGCCGTTTAGGCTCATACGCGTAAGCAGCGGTCGGCGCAGCGCAACTAAAAGCAGGCATACGGTAAATATACTCGCCGCGCACAGCGGTACCAGCCGCCTCGCCCGCTGATACGCCTCCTCCAGTCTGCCCGCGCCCACATTCTTGCCCACCAGTACGGAAGCTGCATTGGAAAAGCCCGCGAAGAAGCCGATGACCAAGCCCTCCAGCGTACGAAACACCGCGGTTGCGGCAATCGCCTCCACCGCCTGCCGCCCGAGCACTATGTTGATCGCCATATTGCCCACGCCGATCAAAATTTCATTCATGAGTATGGGAAAGCACTTTTGAAAATACTGCGATATTGCGCGCCTATTCCACGCAAAATGGCGCCGTATATGAAACAGATATGGATAGCGCTGCGCCTTTGCCAGCAGCAAAATCACCGCCGCGTTGACGCACGCCGCCAAGGTGGTCGCCAGCGCAGCGCCGCGAATGCCCATTGCCGGAAATCCCCAGTGACCCTGAATCAACGCGTAATTGAGCGCGATATTCGTGCACACGGAGGCAATAGAGGCATATAGCGGTATGCGCATACGCTCCGTAGAGCGCAGCAGCGCACTCATCGCCATGGAGAATACCTGCAGAGGATACGCGAAGCCAACCACGCGCAGGTACTGCTCCCCCAGCGCCTGAATGGCAGTTTTATCAGTATACAAGCGCATGACCGCACTGGGAAAAAACAGCGCCATGAAGGCGAATAAAAACGCGACGGTCATCATAGCGGTCAAGGTGATGCCGTAGGAGCGATCGATGCCATCGTCGTCCTTCGCGCCCCAATACTGCGAGAAAAACAGCATACCGCCGCCCACAAAGCCCCAATACATGGAAAACATGAGCGAAGTAAACTGCGCGCACAGACCCACCGCCGCCACGGTCGTTTCCCCCAAAGAAGCGATCATCATGGTATCCACCATAGAACCGGTCGTGGTGAGCAGGTTCTGCAGGGCGACCGGAACGGCGATCACGGCAACGCTTTTGATAAATTGCTTCCAGTCAAAATCGGGTCTGGTCGAAACGCTGTGCATAGGCTTCATCCTCCATTCAATCGGACCCAGAGTTCCTTTTATTCCGCAGTTGTATTTTCGGGTTGCGGCGTGGGTGTAGGCGCGGGAGTGGGCGTTACGCGTATCGGCGCGGTCGGCGCATCCTCCGCAAAGAGCAGGTTCTGTGTTTCTACGTTCGCTATACCTGTACAGGGCAATCCGCATTCCGCCTGAAAGTTCATAATCGCCTGTACCGTGCCGTCGCCCAGCGCGCCATCCGCCTCAGTGCTCAGCATATATCCCAGCTCCGCGAGCCGCTGCTGAATCAGTTTTACCTGCCAAGCCCGATCTCCTCGCGCAAATTCCATGGCGACCAGCTCGTATTCCTCGGGTATGGGCATTGGCTGACTCATTAGATCGACCTGCGGTTCGGAAACCTCCACGGGCGCGAAGCCCAGCAGCTCGCTCACCGTGACCACCTCGTATTCGCGCTCCGCTACAAACTGCAGAAACATGGAAAGCTTCTGCACGTCGCTCTCGGTACAGCTGAACAGGTAGATTAGTCCTGGCTTGAGCCCCAAACGGAGCGAATCCACATTGGCTGAGGCGGCGACATAGCTCCACGTGACGAATCCATCGTACCCCAACTGCTGCAGGTAGGCGCAGGTACGCGGATCGGTCGTACCCTGTCCGCCAGACGGCATGAGCAGATGCATGGCGTAATCCTTGCCCAGCGCGTATTCTACCGCCACCTGCGAACCCCAAATCTGTTTCGCCATATCGAGCGTATCCAGCGCATAGATCTTTTGCGTATCCCAACCGCGGTTTTCTACCTCGAACCCGTGCTCCAATATGCTCTCGCGCACCAAAGCGCTGAGCTCAGCGCCCGTCACGCGGTTGCCATAGGGAAAGAGCGTGAGCTTTGCGCCGTTTTCCACGGCAGCGTCGATCGCCGCGCGAAGCTGGGTCAAATTGGTACAGTCGTCCAGCGCGATGGCAATGCGCTTTTCATTGCTTTCGGATTGGGAATATACCGGCATTCCCACCTGCGTTCCCGTAAGCAGGTTGGGTCTGGGCGTCTCTTCCGGTTCGCCCGTTTCATCGGGCAGAGCGGTCTGCAGCACATCCGCATTCGGCGTAACCACCAATGGTACCGCGGTGGCATTGACGACCGCTTGCGCGTCAGAATGCCTTTCGTTCCATTTGGATTGCAGCGCGATCGCCGCGACCAGCACCGCGCAGCTCACCAGCAGCACGGATACGATCACGCGAAACAGTCGATCCTGTCGATTGTAGGATTTTCTGGACATATATACTCCCTCGAACCGGTTATATCGACACCCAAAGCATCCCGACGAAAGCTCGACGGGATGCTTGTATGAAAGCAATACGGAATCTGTTTATGGTTTCCCGAATGGTGGGTTACTCCTCCGGCGGCTGGCGGTGCAGCGTGAAATTGAACTCCGTGCCCTTGCCAAGCTCGCTGGTGACCCATATTTCCTCGCCCATGCGGCGCAACAGCTCGCTGGCAATGGATAGCCCCAGACCGCTGCCCTTTCCGCTGTGCGCCTTATCCACCTTGTAGAAGCGGTCGAATACGTAAGGTAAATCGGCTTCTTCTATGCCGATACCAGTATCCTTTACCGTAAGCACCACGCGCTCTTCATTCCACGAAGCCAGTATGCTCACACTGCCCTGCTCGGTGTACTTAATGGCGTTATCCAACAGTATGATGAGCAGCTGCTCCACGCGGTCGGCATTTGTCCACACCTGCGGGCAATCGCTCAGGTTATCCGGCACGAGGAGCGTTAGCCCCGCCTCGCTGGCGATGGAGCGATAGCGCTCGCACACATCGTAGATCAAATCATCCAGCGCGACGCGCGACTTCTCGATGGCGAGCGTGCCGCTCTGCAGGCGCGAGAGCTCCAGCTGATCGTTAATTAGGCGAGAGAGCCGCAACACTTCGCGCAGTATAATATCGTAATAGCGCTGTCGGTCCTCTTCCTGAGTGACCATACCCTCCTTGAGCGGCTCTACCAGCGCGCGCATGGCGGTAAGCGGCGTGCGCAGCTCGTGGGAAATGTTGGATACGTATTCCCGACGGGTTCGCTCCAAGCGTTCCATTTGCGTAACGTCGGATATGAGACCCACCGCGCCGACAATGCTGCCCAGCTCGTCCTTAATGGGCGTAATGGTGAGCCGCAGGTTCACATCGCGCACATCCAAGCTGCGGGTCAGCTTTTCGCCAGAAGCCATGACCGAATCCAAATCCGTCCACACCGACTGTTCGGGAATGACCTTCATTCTGGGATCCGGCAGGTGAATCAAGGGCTTCTGGCGCGTGAAAAGCTTCTCAAGCGCAGGATTGGTATGGGTGATTTCCCCCGTGCGGTCAATGGCGACAATGCCCTCGCTCAAGCCATCCAGCATATGCTTTAGGCGATTGCGCTCCAGTATGAGCTGATACATATTGCGTGAAAGCTGGGTGGATACGTGGTTGAGCGACGCGCCGAGTTCGCCGATTTCGCCCGGCGCCTTCTCATTGGCACGCAGATCGAGATTGCCATCCGCCACGGAAGACGCCACATCGCGCAGCTCCTCCAGTGGAT
>JAFUAR010000096.1 GCA_017460585.1 Clostridia bacterium | reverse complement strand
GACAGGATCGAGTGGTTACGGAGTACACCATGAGCGAGATCGTAGCTTCCGTCTGGAAGCTGGCGGATCGAGGCGCGCAACGGGGAATATTGTTTCTGGATGAAATTAACTGTGTGTCCGAATCGCTCATGCCGGCAATGCTGCAGCTGCTGCAGTACAAAACCTTTGGAGCGCACGCGCTGCCAGAGGGATGGATGATTGTATGCGCAGGCAATCCGCCCCGGTATAACCGCTACGCACATACCTTTGACAGCGTAGTTATGGATCGAGTACGCCTACTCTCGATTGAGCCGGATTACGAGGCGTGGAGCGCATATGCGGCGGCACATGGAATCCACCCGGCAATCGCGGCGTATCTTGAACTTCGTAGGGATGATTTTTATGTAAGCGATGGAGAGCGCATCGTGACTGCGCGCAGCTGGATGGATCTTTCCGATATGATGAATGCTGTGGACTGCGCGGACGACGTACTTTATGAACAGTATTTGCAGGTGGAGGCAGTCGCCGAGCGATTTCGGTTGTACGATCGCCTATGCGTGGCGTTGAACGCGCAGTTGAGCGGAGTGCTGCAAGGAGCGCGGGTGGATATGCGAAACGCGCGGTTCGATACGGCGGTTTACGCCGCGACGTTGCTCGCCGACCGCTTGAATACGTTGTGCGAAGGGTATCGTTTGCGTAGGAGGCGCGCGGAACGCGCGATGCATTTTGTCGATGGCGTTGCACGAGTAGGAAAGGACATAAGCGCGGCGTGCGAAGAACAGATTGGGCGGCTGGATCTGGCGTTTAATACTCGTTTGGATACAAATAGTATATCCGAATCGGAAGCCGCCGAAGAGCGATATGTCATATCCATGCTCAGGGAAATAGTTCCGCAAACACATGAGTTTACGGATGATGAAGCTGCGATTTATGCGCTTAGACAGTCGGTCGAGAGAAAGGGTCGGTGCGTAGAAGAAGAGAGTGAAGGTGTTTTAACCGCTTTCCAACGTATCTTTTCTTTCGTACGCGATGGTTTGGAGGATCCAAACGTGCGCCTGATCTTTTTGAACAGATTGCACGGATGCGCGGCGACTGCGGAATTCATTCGAACTGTCTATCGTCAGCCGTTTGACGAAATGTGGGCGGAGTGCGATCCCATTGAGCGCATGAAACGGCTGGAGGAATAAGTCGGAGAAACAAGGGAAAGAAAGGCTTGGCTTTCGCGGTTTTATTTGTATACAGGTGCATATATTATATTTACTCTAGGCGGAGCGTAAGTATTCCTTTGAATTCTTTTGCATATGACCTGTAAGATCAGTGAGAATACGCGCACTAAGCTTATTTTTCTGCTCGGCGATAGAATTCATTGGTCGTCTGTTATGTTTTTTAATGAATTTCCTCTTTTCAACGATGAGGGCATTTGGTATAATATTATTATCGGATGTGTATACACATCGGATGATCAATAAAGGAGGATGTAATCCCATGAAGAAGCTACTGGTTCTTTTTCTGGCGCTGATTCTCGCGCTGTGCAGCCTGTCTGCGCTGGCGGAATCCGTGGATCCCGCGACGATTGACGATACCATCACTTCCGACGATGGCACCTATGCGGTCGCCTTCGTAACCGACGTTGGTCAGCTCAAGGATAAGTCCTTTAACGAGGGCACTTGGAATGGCGCAAAGCTCTATGCCGCCGCCAATGGCTTGACCTATAAGTATTATCAGCCCGCGAACGGCGATCAGGCGACGGACGACGACCGCTACGACGCGATGAAGGCCGCCGCGGATGCCGGCGCGCAGGTCATTGTCGCCGCTGGCTTCATGCAGGGCACCGCGTTGGCGAAGGCTGCCGCGGAGTATCCGGATGTGAAGTTCGTGTTCATCGACGGTTGGGCCTTCGATGATCTCAAGAACGTGGTCGGCATCGCTTTCAAAGAGGAGCAGTGCGGCTATTTCGCCGGTTATGCGGTTGTAGCGGATGGTTATGAGAGCCTCGGCTTTTCCGGTGGCGGCGGCGGAACCAATCCCGCCTGTATGCGTTATGGCTACGGCTTCATTCAGGGTGCGAACGATGCGGCTGCTGCGCTGGGCAAGAATGTGGATATGAAGTTCACTTGGGCGTACGGCGCTTCCTTTGCCCCCTCCGCCGAGTTGCAGACCCTGATCTCCGGCTGGTACGAGACCGGCACTGAGGTCGTGTTCTCTGCGGGCGGCTCCATCTTCTCCTCCATCACTGCGGCGGCTTCCGCCAATGATGGCGCTGTAATCGGCGTAGACGTTGACCAGTCCTACGAATCCGATACCGTAATCACCTCCGCGCTCAAGGGCATTACCGAAGGTACCCAGTGGGCGGTTGCGAAGGTTTTCGATGGTAGCTGGGATGAAATCGGCGGTACTGCCGTTTCTCTGGGCGTAAATGACGATGCAGTTGGTCTGCCCGAGGATACTTGGCAGATGGAAGCCTTCACCGTGGAAGACTATCTGGCGCTCAAGGAAAAGGTCGCTTCCGGCGAAATCGTGGTTGATGATCAGGCGGCTGAGAATGACCCCAACCAGAAGGGTCCTTGGTCCAATATCACCGTAGATTACGTCGAATAATCTAGTAGATGTGAGTCCCGGAGTATGCTATGCTCCGGGACTTTTTCACATATTTCGTTTTTCAGCGGCGAGGAGTTGATTTTTCATGAATTCCTATGGAATGACAGTATCACTTTTGATGATTGGGCTCGTATTGATACTAGCCGATGCAAACATCAAGCTGAAACATAGCGTCCATAGAAGAATATCCATATTGTTGATCAGCGTGACTATGCTGTATATCGCGATGGACTGCTTCTGGCTGCTGGAGTATATGGCGGAATCCTTTCATAGACCGCTCTTTATCGCGCTGAACACCTGTTTTTATCTGGTATATATTACGCTGCCATACGTATGGTTTTTATTTGCGCAGCATTTCGCCATAGGCGCACAGCGTAATAAGCTGTGGATTGTGCTTTCCGCGCTGCCATATTTGTTTAATTTGCTGCTTGTAGTGTTTACCACGCTTGGTTCAGGCGCGCTATGGACCATCGGGGACGAGTTCAATCGCTATACCAGAGGACCATGGTTTCAGGTCTTTTCTAATTTGACGCTGTTTTATTATTTCTTCTCCGTAGCGGAAATTCTCGTATTGCTCTGCCTGCGCAGGCATGAGAGGCGTCGAATGCTCTGGATCACCTTCGGTTTTTCCGCGATTCCGGCGGTGGGAGTGTGCGTTTATACCTATCTCGTTCCATCAGATGTGATCTATCCATTCCTGCCTAGCTGCTTCTTTATAGGAGTGCTGTTTGCCTATATTTT
>JAFUAR010000095.1 GCA_017460585.1 Clostridia bacterium | reverse complement strand
GACCTGCCCTGCCTGCGGCAAGCGGGTGGAGGCGCACAACGCGTTTTGCAGCGCCTGCGGCACACCCCGCCCGAGCAAGCGCGTTTGCCCGAGCTGCGGCGCGGAATGCCCCGACGGCATGAATTTCTGCACGCGCTGCGGCTCTCCCGTGCCCGCGCAGAGCGCGCCCGCCCAGACGAACGCCTATGCGCCGTAAAGCGCCTATGGGCAGCCGAACCCCTCCGCGCAGCCAAGCGTCTACGCGCCTAAGCACATGAACGCCGAAGCTCAGCCGACCTACGTGCCGAGGCATTTGAGCGCCGACGCGCCGCAAGGCGATAGCCCGCTTGAAGCCCCGCAGACGAGCGCCTATAGCGATATCGACCAGACGGTGCGCGCGCAGGGCGCGGGCGGAACGATCCGCCTGTTTACCGAGAACGCCGTAGCGCCCCTCTCCATGACCATTACCGAGCTGGTGAACGGCGCGCCCGCGCAGGGCTACAGCGTGAGCCTCGTGGGGGCGATGAGCGTTGGGCGCGGTCCCGCGTGCGATTTGCAGCTGTCGGAGGGCACGGTATCCGCCATGCACCTCAAGCTGGAGCACACGGGCGGCGAATTGATCGCCACCGACCTGAACTCCTCCAACGGCACGCTGGTCAACGGGCGGCGCATTGCCGAACCCACGGTAATCCACAGCGGCGATACCCTGCGTCTGGGCAACGCCGTGCTGCAAATCGAATTCTAATTCAAAAGGTATAATACAGCGCCTATATAGCCTAAGCCGAAAAGAAACTCGCCGAAGAACGACGAGTTTCTTGCTTTCTGCGTCGGCGAACCACGCGGAATCGGCTGCTTACGTTTAGCGTCTCCCGCGAAACGAACTCCGCGGGAGGCGCAATGGCTTGTATTCCGTTATTTCGCCAGACGCACGTCCATCCATACCTGCTCGTACAGATCCATCACGTCCAGAATGTCGTGGAAGAATTCGCAGCGACCGATGACCTCCTCATCCGGCGAGATCACCGCGTAGGTGCGCTCGGTCTCGGTCTCCTTGAGCCCCTCCGCCACGGACTCGATGACCGGCACGTAGCGGATGTAATCGGTGTTGAGCTGGGCGATGTCCTCGCGGCACATGAAGTCGATGAACGCCTCGGCGCACGCCTTGTTCTTGCTGCCCTTGGGAATGCACATACCGTCCACCCACACGTTGCTGCCCTCCTTGGGCACCGCGTAGGCGAGATCCTCGTTCTTATCCATGGCGTAGAGCGCGTCGCCGGAGTATACCACGGAGAGCGCGGCCTCGCCGCCCACCATCTTGTCCTTGGTCTCGTCCAGCAGGTAGCCGGCGGGAATCTTGCGCTTGCTCTGGTCCACCAGCAGGTCGCGCGCTTCCATGAGCTCGCTCTCCTCGCGGCTGTTGAGCGAGTAGCCCAGCTTCTTGAGAGCCACGGCGATGGTGTCGCGCTGGCTGTTGATCATGTACACCTGTCCCTTGTTGGCTTCGTCAAACAGCACGTCCCAGCTGTCCACTTCGCCCTCCACCATGGTGGTGTTGTACAGTATGCCCACCGTGCCGGACATATAGGGCACGGAGTACTTCTCGTCCGGGTCATACGAGGGGTTGCGCAGCCACGAGCGAATGCCGCTTAAATGGGGCATATTGGCGGTGTCCAGCTCCTCCAGCATATCGGCGGCGATCATGCGCTCGATCATGTAGTCGGAGGGGAATATAACGTCGTATTCCGCCGCGCCCGCCTCCAGTTTGGTGTACATTTCCTCGTTGGTGGTGAAGTTTACGTACTCCACCTTGGCGCCGGTCGCCTCTTCAAACATGGAAATGGTGTCCGGATCGATATAGTCGTACCAGTTGAACACGATCAGGTTCGTGCCGCTGAAATCCGGCAGCGTCTCTTCGGCGCTCGCGGACTGCGCGTCGTCCGCTTCCGGTTCTGCTTCGGTCTCCTCGGCGGGAGCGGCGTCTTCCTCGGTCGGCTCGGCTTCGGTTTCGGTCTCCTCAGCGGGAGCTTCAGTTTCCTCTACGGGGGCTTCAGTTTCCTCAGCAGGGGCTTCAGTTTCTTCCGCGGGAGCTTCGGTCTCCTCGGCGGGGGCTTCGGTGGGCGCTTCCGTGGGGGCTTCGGTGGCGGCGGGCTTCGAGGCGGAGCAGCCGCTCAGCAGCGCCAGCGCCAGCACCAAGGCGAGCATCAGGGCAACGATCTTGTTCATGGGAAAAACCTCCTTTGGGGGTAGAATAACGGTATGGGAAAAGGGGCTACACCAAGTTTTCCAGTCCGCTTCTGCGGTTAATGATGAGCAGCAGCACAAGTATGGTTAGGAACATGAGCGTGCTCAATGCGTACATGGTGGGTTCCACGCCGCGCCGCGCGGCGGAGTACACAATCATGGAAAGGTTCTGGTCGGTGGAGGAGGTGAAGT
>JAFUAR010000094.1 GCA_017460585.1 Clostridia bacterium | reverse complement strand
CGAGTTTTTTGTACCTTTGTGACGTTTTATGAGCGACAAGGTGTTACACACGGTGCATTTTGAGACGCTTGGGTGCAAGCTCAACTTCTCGGAGACGGCCACAATGGGAAAATTGCTGGCCCAGCGCGGCATTGTGCCCGTGCCCGAGGGGCAGGTGCCCGACGTGTGCGTGGTGAACACTTGCAGCGTCACCGAGCTGGCCGACAAGAAAGGGCGCCAGCACATCCGCAGCCTGGTGAAGCGATTCCCCGAGGCGTTGGTGGTGGTGACGGGATGCTACGCGCAGCTTAAAAGCGAGCAGATAGCGGCCATCCCCGGCGTGGACATCGTGCTGGGCAGTGAGCAGAAAAACGACATTGCCGGGTATGTGGAACGCTGGCTGGCCGAGCGCGAGCAGCAAGTGGCCGTGACACGCACACCGCTCATCCGCAAGTTCTCGCCGTCGTGCGAGTGCGGTGACCGCACTCGCTACTGGCTCAAGGTGCAAGACGGGTGCGACTACTATTGCTCCTATTGCACCATCCCCCTGGCACGGGGTCGCAGCCGCAGCGGCACCATCGCCGACCTGGTGGCGCAGGCACGCCAGGTGGCACGTGACGGTGGCCGCGAGATAGTGATTACGGGGGTGAACATCGGCGACTTCGGCAAGAACACCGGCGAGGCGTTCATCGACTTGCTTCGGGCACTCGACCAGGTGCCGGATATCGAGCGGTACCGCATCTCGTCGATTGAGCCCGACCTGCTCACCGACGAAGTCATCGACTTTGTGGCCGGTTCGCGAGCATTCATGCCGCATTTCCACATTCCCCTGCAGTGTGGCAACGACGAGGTGCTGCGTCTCATGCGCCGCCACTACGACCGCGACCTTTTCGCCCGCAAGGTGGAGCGTTGCAAGCAGGCCATGCCCCACTGCTTCATCGGTGTGGACGTGATGGTGGGAAGCCGTGGCGAGACCGATGAGTTTTTCGAGGACTCTTATCGCTTTATCGAGTCGCTGCCGTTGCAGCACCTGCATGTGTTCCCCTACAGCGAGAGGCCTGGCACGTTGGCTCTGCGCATTCCGGTGGTGGTGCCCCAGCAAGTGAAGCAGCAGCGTGCAGCCCGCATCCGCCATCAGCCCCGTGCGCCCAGTCCATGCGCCCTTTCTTGCTTCGCCTTCGAGCGTATGCACGATTTGGCGCAGTACTTCTGCGCATTCATCGTCTCTCAATAGGCGCGCTCCTTCCAGCAAAACCGCGTCTACGCCGCCTATGCCGAAATAATACCCGTAGTTTGCCTCCGGTGCGGCAATATGCCGGTATGTAAGGGCGGAACGCCACAATCGCTTCAGGGTTTCCATGCCGCGCTGCGCCGTTTGCCGAAGCGATTCTTCGCCGGAAAACGCCCATAGCCGCAAGAGCCCATGCACAATTCCGGCGGTTCCGTTGTACAGGCTTACATTGCGCAGTTCATCCGGTCTTTGCGGATAGGGCATCGCGGCGAGCTCGGGGAGCAGGAGTGAAAGCGTGGTGTCGCCCCGCACTGTGTCCCAGTCGAACGTTCCGTTCTTTTCAAAGGCGATGGCATCAAGGCTTTGCGCAAAGCGAAGCGCGGTATCGCGCAGCTCATCAACGGTATTCCATTGGCGCCGACGGTATGGCGCGCCGATGCGGTGCGCGTGGCGAAGTGTATCGGTTTGCATAAGGCAATGCGCCTCCTTTTTGCAAATCATACCATACCCATGGAGAAAGGTCAAATCCGTCCTTCACCCATCCAATATGCCTCAAAAGGCTTTCCCAGCCGAATATTCATTGGCTGCGGAGTTTAATTTTCCCGATTGTCGTTTCCGTAATATACGCTCGACGCGGTGTGATGAAACGGGTGCGAAACGATGGGGTTATTGACATTTAAAGCCTTGGGCGCTTATAATGTCCATGCGTTGATATGCGCTTTCGCTGAGAAAGGCAGGGTGGTGCAAACGACCTTTTCAATATTGGGCTTCTCCGCGCACTGGTACGGGCTGCTCGTCGCGCTAGGGATCGGCGCGGGAGCGTTGCTGGCGGCGTTGCGCGAACAGCGGCTGGGATTGTCCAAAGATACCGCTTTGGATATCACGCTGGTGGGCGTGCCCTGCGCCATTGTCGGCGCCAGATTATACTATGTGCTGTTTTCGCTGGAGGAATATATCAACCAGCCCCTTTGGCGAATATTCGCCGTATGGGAGGGCGGTCTGGCGATCTACGGAGGATTGATCGGCGCGATTTTGGGCGGACTAATCTATTCCCGCGTGAAGCGTTTGCCGATGTCCGCGCTGCTCGATTTGGCGGCGCCGGGCTTCGCGCTGGGGCAGTGTATCGGGCGCTGGGGCAACTTCGTCAATGGAGAGGCATACGGCGTCGTTGTGGAGCGCGCGGCGTGGCAGCGGTTTCCGCTCGCCGTGAATATTAGCGGCACATGGCACGCGGCGACGTTCTTTTACGAATCGGCGTGGTGTTTACTCATTGTATTGGTGCTGCTGTTTATGGAGCGCAGGACTTTGTTTGTTCGACGCGGCGATACGTTTTTGTGGTATGCGCTATTGTACGCGTTGGAGCGCGCGGTGGTGGAAGGGCTGCGCATGGATAGCCTTTATTGGGGCTCTATGCGCGTGTCCCAACTATTGAGCGCGCTGCTGGCGGCGGCGATATTCGCGTTGTGGGCATATCGCGCAAAGAAAGCGCGCCCTGTTTGCAGACTGGGCGCGGTCGCGCTGCAGCTTACGGCTACCGTTTTACTGGTGCGCGGACAGCTGCTCGCTGGGCTGGCGTTGGAAGCGTTCGCGCTGGCGCTGGGCGCAATATTGTATTTATGGATTGATAAGCATATGGGGGAGTGCAACCATGCGTAACCTGACCATGATGACCGATCTATACGAGCTGACCATGATGTACGGCTACTTCAAAAGCGGTATGCGCGATCAGCTCGCCACGTTTGATATGTTCTACCGCAGCAAGGGCGATTCTACCCATTACGCCATTATGGCGGGCAATGAGCAGCTCATGGACTATATCGACGATTTGCATTTTACTCAGGAGGATATTTCCTACCTGCGCGCGCTGAATATATTCGATGAAGAATTTCTGCGCGAGCTGAGCGCGTTTCGCTTCCACGGCGATATTCAGGCGGTGCCGGAAGGCACGGTGGTATTCCCCAACGAGCCGCTCATTCGCGTGACCGCGCCGATATTCGAGGCGCAGCTCATTGAAACGGCGCTGCTCAACATCATCAATCACCAAACGCTCATCGCCACCAAGGCGAGCCGCGTGGTGCAGGCGGCGGATGGAGACGCGGTAATGGAGTTCGGTCTGCGCAGGGCGCAGGGACCGGACGCGGGTATTTACGGCGCTCGCGCGGCGGTCATCGGCGGTTGCGTGGGTACCAGCAACGTGCTCACCGCGCAGATGTACAATATGCCCGCCATGGGCACCCACGCGCATAGCTGGGTAATGTCGTTTCCCAGCGAATTGGAGGCGTTTCGCCGCTATGCGGAGCTGTTCCCGACGAGCTGTTTATTGCTGGTGGATACCTACGATACGCTCAGAAGCGGCGTGCCCAACGCCATTACCGTATTCAACGAGTTGCGCGAGAAGGGCTTTGAACCCCGCGGCATTCGCTTGGACTCGGGCGATCTGGCGTACCTTAGCCACGAGGCGCGCAGAATGCTGGACGAAGCGGGCTTCCCCAACGCGGGCATATGCGCCTCGGGCGATTTGGATGAAAACCTGGTTCGCGATCTCAAGCTTCAGGGCGCGTGCATCAATACTTGGGGCGTGGGCACCAAGCTGATCACCAGCGAGGATTGTCCTTCGCTGGGCGGCGTGTACAAGCTGAGCGCGGAGTATGTCAACGGGCAGCCCATGCCGCGCATCAAGATATCTGAAAATCCGGTGAAAGTGACCAACCCGGGCGTCAAAAAGCTGTACCGCATTTACGACCGCGACAATGGCATGGCGATCGCGGATTTGATCGCGCTGGAGCATGAAACCTACGATGAGAGCGTGCCGCTCACAATCTACGACCCGGTAAATACTTGGAAGAGCATGACGCTCACCAACTACACCATGAAGCCGCTGCAGGTGCCGCTGTTTAAAAACGGACAGCGGGTGTACGAGAGTCCCGCGCTCATGGATATCCAACGCCGCTGCAAGGAGGATTTGGATACCTTCTGGGACCAGTACCGCCGACTGCTCAATCCTCACCGCTATAAGGTAGATCTTTCCGACAGTTTGTGGATGCTGAAAAACTCCATGCTTCAGCAGCTCAAGCGCTGACCATGCGCGTTCGGGATATGACGGCGGGTTCGCCCGCCAAATTGCTTCTGGTTACGGCGCTTCCGCTCATGCTGGGCAATATGTTTCAGCAAATGTATACCGTGGCGGACGCGGCGGTGGTAGGGCGCGGCGTAGGTATGGCGGCGCTCGCCGCGCTGGGCAGCTCCGACTGGTTCAATTGGATGTGGATCGCCATTGCTCAAGGCTTTGCGCAAGGGTTCTCCATACCGGTGGCGCAGGCGTTTGGCGCGAAGGATTACCCTGAACTTAGGCGCACCGTAGGCAACGCGACCGTACTGAGCGCCGCACTGGCGGTGCTGATTGCACTGGCGGCGCAGCTTTCCGTATTGCCAGCGCTGCGGCTGCTGGATACGCCGCTGGAGATTCGCCCCACGGCAATTCAGTACCTTCGAGTGCTGTTTGCGGGTTTACCCATCGTTATGGCGTATAACCTGATGGCGGGTATACTCAGGGCGTTTGGCGATAGCCGTTCGCCGCTTATGGCAATGGTGATGGCTTCAGTGCTCAACATTGCGCTGGATGTGCTGTTCGTGGTGGCGCTGCCCTTTGGCGTGCGCGGCGCGGCGGCGGCAACGCTCATTGCGCAGGCGTTTACCTGCGTGTACTGCTTTACGCGGCTCAGGAGCTTGCCGTTTATGCGCCTGAATCGCGTGGACTTTCAGCCCAAGGCGCGCCTAGAGCGGGCGCTGGTGAAGCTGGGGCTGCCCGTATCGCTTCAGAACTGCGTGGTTGCCATTGGGGGAATGCTGCTGCAGCGCGTGGCGAACCCGCTGGGCGTGGTGTTCATTGCGGGATATACCGCCACCAACAAGCTATATGGACTGCTGGAAGTGGCGGCGGTGAGCTATGGCTTTGCCATTTCCACCTATACGGGGCAAAATATTGGCGCGCGCGCTCCGGAGCGCGTGCGTAAGGGGCTGCGCGCGGGGCTTTGGATCGGCGCGATAACCGCGGTACTCATCGGGCTATGTATGTTTCTGTTCGGCAGGAATATCATTGGTTTGTTCATTGAGGCGGGACCGGACGCGGAGCGCGCGAAGGACATCGCCTGCGAATACCTTTATATCATGAGCGCGGGTCTGCCCATACTTTATGTGCTGCACGTGGTGCGATCCATGCTGCAGGGCATGGGCGATACGTTTAATCCCATGCTCTCCGGAGTGGCGGAGTTCTTTATGCGCACGGGTTCGGCGCTGTTGCTGCCCCAGCGCATAGGGTATAAGGGCATATTTCTCGCCGAAGTGCTGGCATGGGCGGGCGCGGATATTGTGCTGGTGAGCGCGTATTTGCGCGCAAAAGGTAAATTGCGCACTATGGAGATGGAAAAAGCGTAGCAGTTTGGCGGATGCGTCCGGCGTGTTTTACCCGCCGCGCATTTACAAGTATGCGGTTTTACTGTAAAGGTCATGTAAGCAGTAGCCGCGCCGAACACAGACGCAATCGCCAGTCGATTGGCGGATTGAATCAGTGTTTTATAGCGATACTTGGAGGATAGAGTATGAGTCGATTGGGAGATACCATACACGCCGCGCGCCTCAAGGCGAAAATGAGCGAAAAGGCGCTAGGGAAAAAATGCGGCATGGCGGAGAATGTAATTAAGGATATTGAATCGGGACGACGGATTGTTTCGGATGATCAGGCGCAGCGCATTTTAAAGGTGCTGGGCGTGGATAATCCCATCTCCACCGAGCTGGAGGTAGCCGCCGAACCGGAGGTAAAGCTGCGCCCGAAGCCGAGGGCGTACGTCATGCCCATCGAGCCGGAGCGCCCCGAGATGGAAGGCGCCGCGCGCGAATCGAGCGACGCGTGGCTGGACGCGCTCGGCGGCGTGGTGAAGCGCGTGCCGGTCATGGGGGAAGACGGCGTAGTGATCGACCATGTGCTTACGCCCATTGTGGGCGGTAAGATTGAAGGCGGCGCGCCGGATAAGGTATTCTACTATCGCATGGGCGATAACCAACTGCGCGGCTTCCGCGTATACGCGGGCGATTTACTGTTGGTCGTGCCGGATAACAAGGCGGAAAACGACCGCTTGATGCTGGTGGAGGTGGGCGGAAAGCGCATGGTGCGCAAACTGCTCAAGCTGGATGGCAATCGCCTGCAGCTGCAATCCTTCGATTATGAATTTGAGGCGCAGGTAGTGAGCGTGCTGGAGGCGCGTATACTTGGGCGCTGCGTACGCTTGGTGCGCAATCTGTAAGTATAGATATGGGCGGCACAAATGTGCCGCTCAAATCTATTTCGCCTGAACAATGTGTTCGTATACCTTCGCCGTAGCAATGTAGAACAGCGTGTACAATATTGCAAACGCCGCAATGCATCCCAGCGTACATTGCAGATATAATCTTACGTCGTTTTGGAGCAGCAGATTCAGCATTCGCAGCGTAATGGGAAACGCGCCCAGCGTATGGCACCCCGCGACCACCAGCGGCAGGAAGAATATCAGCAGCACCTGCGCGCGAATGGCGGAGCGCACCTCCGCAGGCGTCATACCCACGCGTTCCAACATGAGAAATCGCTCCCGATCTTCGTATCCCTCCGAAATCTGCTTGTAGTAGAGCGTGAGCGCCGCTGCGAGCATAAACAGCATTCCCAGAAATACGCCAATAAAGAACAACCCGCCAAAGGTACTCATATACTCTGTGCGCATATATTGCTGGCTGGCGAATTGAAACGGCGCGTCCGGCAGACGTTCTATAATGGTGCGCCACAATTGATCCTCTACGTTCAATTGCTCTTCCGCGGGATTAGAGCAATTCGATACATAGCACCAGTCTATGGCGGAAGCGAATTCGCCGTAGATGTCGCGCTTCGCCCGTTCGAAATCGAAAAATACGTCCTCGTTGGGCACAACCAGACAGAGCGTGGTAAAGACATCGTCTTCAATACTCGCATAATCGGGATATTCCAGCCCAATCTTGCGAATGATCCAATCCTGATCGAAAATCCGGAGCGTATTCCACCGCCAATCGGAGCCGAGCGAATTGCCCAGCAGCAATATCTCGTCGTCGCCCAGCGTGTAATTCGTGCCGAGGGCGCGGTTGTAATCCTCCAGCGGGAATACATAGATCTCCTTAACTTCGTTGGTCGATTCCATGGAGCTCATAGGTCTGGTCCAATCGAAACCGTAGCTTTCTGCAATGGCGCGCACTTCGAGTTCGTTTTCTCGTAAGAACGCCGCAAAATCGAGCTGCCGACCGCTGGTTTCAAAGGTAATATCGATCGCCTGTGCGCGCTGCGCTTCCCGTACAACGCTCAATAGCTCGGCTTCATCGCGCTTGGATTCAATCTGTATATTGAAAGCGTAAGGGTAGCGGCGGGCGATTACGTCGTTCGCGCCGAACATCAGCGCGGTGGTGGTGGATACCGTCACCAGCACCATGGTGGAAAGTATGCATATGTTGCCCAGACCCATGGCGTTTTGGCGCATACGATAAAGCAAACCCGAAACGCTAACCATGTGCTTTGTACGGTAATAATAGCGCCTGTTTTTTTGCAGAAGCCGCAGAAGAGCCACGCTGCCGGTCAGGAAGGAGAGGTATGTGCCAATAATGACCAGTACGACCGCCTCGAAAAATACCGGTAGAGCGGTAATGGGGTTTTCCGTGGTGAAGGAAAGGTAATATCCCGCGCCAAGGCAGAGCGCGCCGATCAGCGCCAAGAGTCCGCGCGTTTTGGGCGGGCGCTCCCCTTGCGAAGCGCTGCGCAGCAGCATAAGCGGGCTGGAAACGGCGATTTTGCGCACGCCGTTCAATGTACAAAAGGTAATAATGGCAAGATACAGCGCAAGTACCCAGAACAAGGTTTCCCAAGATATGTAGAAACCAAGCGTCGCGCTCGTGCCCAGCATTCGTTCCAGAAGCAAGAACATCGCTTTATCCAGCGCGATGCCGATACAAAGCCCCAGACCGCCGCCCAGCAGAAAGGTAAATACGCCCTCCCACAAGAGAATGCGCGCAATATGGCGCTTTTCCATGCCCAATATATTGAATAGCGCGAATTCCCGCAGCCGCCTGCGAATGAGAAAGCGATGGGTGTAAAATAGGAATATTATCGAAAACAGCGCGGAAATCCATCCGCCGAAGCTGAGTATGGATTGGAGCGTAGCCGCGCCCTTCATGTCTCGAATGGAAGGGTTTGCCGATAGGTTTAAAAGCAGTGCGTCCGTCGCCACGGTCAGCGCACAGGCAAGCAGGTAGGGAAACCACGTCTGCCGGTTCTTCTTTAGCCCATCCCACGCCAGCTTCGGAAAGAACATCCCTTTCATGCGCGATCACCGCCCGAAGCCAGCAGTTTGAGCGTATCGGAGATTTTGCCGTAGAGCGCCTCGTCGCCATCGTCGCCCCGATGGAGCTGGTGAAACAGCATTCCGTCGCGAATGAATAGTACGCGACTGGCGCGGCTCGCGGCGCGCGCGGAATGGGTGACCATTACAAT
>JAFUAR010000093.1 GCA_017460585.1 Clostridia bacterium | reverse complement strand
GGATGCCGAGCAAATCGCCGCGCTCACTCCGGATGTGGTGTTTATCACCGGCATGAGCCTCTCCGGAGGAGACAACCCCTATCAGGCGCTCATCGACATCGGCATTCCCGTGGTGGTCATTCCTTCCAGCAGCAGCATTGCTGGCATCGAGGAAGACATTGCATTCATCGGCGAATGCGTGGGCAAACCGGAAGAGGCTCAGAATCTGATTGCCTCTATGCAAAACGACATTGAGGCGATTCGCGCCATCGGCGAAACCATTCAGGAAAAGAAAACGGTCGCCGTAGAGGTCGCCGCGCTTCCCTACCTGTGCTGTGTGGGCAGCGGTACCTACTTTAACGAAATGCTGGAAATGATCGGCGCGGTGAATGCGTATGGCGATCAGGAAGGCTGGGTTTCGCTGACTGAGGAAGCTGCCGTAGCCGCCAATCCCGATGTTATATTGACCACCATAGACTACCTGCCCGACCCTGTGGAGGAAATCCTCTCCCGCGAAGGCTGGAGCGAAGTAACCGCCATTGCCAACGGCGACGTGTACCAGATTGACAGCGAAAGCAGCAACCAGCCGAATCACCGCATCATCAAAGCGCTGTGGGAGATGGCGCAGGCTGTCTATCCGGAGGCTTTCTCCACTGAAGCGGCGGCATGAGCAGGCGATTCAAAATAATATGTTCCATTGCAGCAGGCATACTATGTCTGCTGCTTGGTATGTGTGCGGGAAGCGTACCCATCGGGCTGGGCGATACGGCTGCCATTGTAAGCAGTAAGCTCTTCTCCAATGCGCTTCCGGAGCATATTCCGCCCATCACCGCTTCTATTTTGTGGAACCTGCGTATGCCGCGCGCGGTCATGGCGTTTTTAGTGGGCGCGGCGCTCGCCGCCAGCGGGGCAACTATGCAGAGCGTGCTGCGCAATCCGCTGGCGTCCAGCTACACGCTGGGCGTATCCTCCGGCGCTTCGCTCGCCGTGGGGCTCACGATATTGACCGGATTCACGCTGCCTGTATTGCCAGGCTATACACTGCCGCTCAGCGGCTTCCTCGGCGGATTGGGCACGGTATTTCTCGCCATGGGTTTGGCAGGGCGTTTCGACCATCATTTAGAAAATACAACCATAATATTGGTGGGCATGGTACTCTCCCTCATGGTCAACGCGATATTCACGCTGCTCACTGCATACGCGGGCGACAAACTGCACCAGCTTATATTCTGGCAAATGGGCAGCTTTTCCGGGCAAAGCTGGTCCAACTGTGGGTTAATGCTGGCAGTCGTTTGCTTTGGAGTGCTTGCGCTCATGCGCTATGGACGAGAAATGGACCTGATGACCTTTGGCGAAGCGCAGGCGCTCTCTGCGGGTGTGGAACTAAAGCGCGTGAAATGGATATTGATTGCCCTTTCTTCGCTGCTGACCGGTACGGCGGTCGCATTTGTAGGGGTAATCGGATTTGTGGATTTGATCGCTCCGCACATTGTGCGGCGCGTATTCGGCAGCAATCACCGCGTAGTCGTACCCATGAGCGCGCTGTTTGGCGGCGGGTTTATGGTTGTGGCTGATCTGGTTGCGCGTACCATCGTATCGCCGCAGGAGCTCCCTGTGGGCGCGGTCACTGCGCTGATTGGCGCTCCATTCTTCATATGGGTCTATTTTGGCAGAAGGAGGCGCGAACGATATGCTTGAACTCAAGAATGTTTGCGCCGGTTACGGCGGTGCGGACGTATTGCATCACATCTCCTGCAGCTTTTCCGAAGGCGGAAGCTACTGTCTGCTAGGACCCAACGGTTGTGGGAAGACTACTCTGCTACGCGTATTGTCCGGCTTACTCCCCTACCGCGGACACGCGCTGCTGGATGGAATTGAAATTGCCGGGCTTCGGCGCAAACAACTCGCTTCGCGCATGGCGATGCTCAGCCAAATTCATGTGGTACAGTTCCCCTATACGGTATATGATACGGTACTGCTGGGGCGTTACCGCCATATGCGCGAACGCTGGTTTGGACGCCCTTCTCTTGCGGACAAGGAAGTGGTAGAACGCTGTCTGGAAGTGGCGGGGCTAAGCGATTTGCGCCATCGAATGCTCAATGAGCTTTCCGGCGGACAGCTGCAGCGCGCTTTTCTGGCGCATACGCTCGCACAGGAGCCGGATATCATATTGCTGGACGAACCGACCAATCATTTGGATATTCGTCAGCAGGTGGAATTGATCGACTATCTGAATATGTGGAGCTCGGAAAATGGTCACACTGTGATTGGCGTTCTGCACGATGTAAATCTGGCGCTTCGATTGAGTCGAAGAGTACTGTTCATGCGCGAAGGATGTGTATTGAGGCAGGGCGAATTTTCTCAAATTGCGGACGACGCCTTTCTTCAATGCGTGTATGATATGAATATTGGAGAATATATGCGTTCATCGCTGCAACAGTGGAGCATTGATCCATGAATACAAAGCAAAATACGAATCCGCGCATATATATCAGCGAGCTTATGCCCACTGCGCAGCTTCGCAGATATGTTCCGGAATGTGGAATCGAACTCGTACGCTTCTCCGTAGGCGATACGCTGGAACATCCTCAGGATGCACTCGCTCGACTTAAAGACGATTTCCCTCCGGAAACGCAATATATACTGCACGGACCATTTCTTGACCTGAACGCCGCCTCGTGGGATGAAGCTATACGTTCGGCAACCCTTCGCCGATATATGCAGGTCTACGCGCTGGCACAGGAGCTTGGAGCATCCAACATTGTGCTGCACTCGGGATTCATTCCCAATGCGCATTATATTGAAGGGTGGATAGAACGCATGGCGGAGTTCTTTCTCCGTTTTCTCGATGAATGCGATGGCGTGATGATCGCGTTGGAAAACTGCTTCGATCCCGATTATGCGCCTCTATTTGCGCTTTGGCGGAAAGTGGGACGCCCCAATTTTACGCTCTGTCTGGATGTAGGCCACGCGCACTGCTACGGCGCGAGTTCGGTCAATCACTGGGCGCGGGCGCTTCTTCCCGCCCTCACCCATATTCATATTCACGATAACCACGGCTGGCAATCGCGTTTTCGCAATCCAGACGAACATTTGGCGCTCGGCGCGGGCACGCTTCCGGCAAACGAAGTATTGAGTATACTCAAACAAAAATCCTCTTTAACGTATACCGTGGAATGCGCCGATCCAAAGTCGGTAGATAATTCTTTAATAACCCTTTTGAACGCATTAGGCGACAACTGAACCCAAAACGCTTGCGAGAGAGGTTCGTATGTGATTCCTCATTTTATGCGCTCAAGCCGTTTCACCAGCAAACGACTTGAGCGCGCTTTTCCCTTCAATTTACCGCCAATTCACTGGGAATAAAAGCCAATGTGAAAAGCAAGTGAAAATCGCTCTTTTTTACTTTTCCATCTCCTTATCCCCTATTATAATGCAATCACACCAATGGATAAGGAGATGATTTTCTTGAATAAAACGTTAATCGCGATACTAAGCATACTCTTAATCCTCACGCTGACGCTTGGCGCATCCGCCGAACCACAGACGGCGCTGGACGCCTTCAATGCACTGCTCGCAGAAGGAACGCAAACGCCAATTCCCGCCAAGACGAGCGCGGAATGGCTGAACGATATTATGGAGGGCAAATACGCATCGACTCCCCTAGACCTATTTACCGCTTCGGAGCTTGCCTCCGATCTCGCTGGTCTGTGCGGTATAAGCAACGGCGATATTGCCGCCTATTCTTCCATGCACAATATCAAAGTGGCGCAAACCCGCAATGCGTATTATAAAGCACTCGCCAATGTGCTCGCCGCGGAAATAATGGTCAATCCCGCCTCCGAAGAAAAATATCGGAATGTACAAACGATTCTTTCACTGTTTTTAGATCCGGAGTCCGATTCGGAAGCGGAAACGAGTAAAGCGGCGATCCGCAGCGAAATGACTCCGGAATATAGCCATAAATTGGCGAAGGAGAGCAGTTTGCCCACCGGATTTGTAGAATTCATCATTATGGATGCTTCGTGGAACGACGAGGATTGGGAAAACGACGACGACTGGCGCATCGCGGCGCAATGGACTACTCAAGAATTCGATGACTTCGACGCAATTACCATTGGCAGCAGAGATGCCGACGGATCCACGCGAATTGCCGATATGCAGGAGCTTTTGATCAGCCTTGGCTACTTAAAGGGCAAAGCAGACGGCGTTTTTGGACCGCGCACGCAGTCCGCGCTACTCGAATTCCAGCTCGCAAACGGTCTGAGTGCCACGGGAATGTATACCAACCGCGATTTCGCCAAGCTCAAGTCCGCAGACGCTGTCGCCCGCTGGGAATACGACGAAGACTTCTGGGATTCAAGAGATCTGGATAGTTACGATTCCACCAACACTCTCGATTCAATTGATACGAATGAAACGCCGGATACTCATAATTCGCCGGACACGCCCAGCTCCCCGGATACGCCCAAGGTGAATTCTGGAAAAACATCTTCCAAACATGATAGTCCCGATTCTCCCGACACTCCCAAGCGAAATTCCGGAAAAAGTTCTACCAGACATGATAGTCCCGATTCTCCGGATACGCGAGATTCCGACTGAGCTAGTTCTACGGTATACATCTACGGGGAATTCATATGAAGAATAATAATTCCGTGCGTTTTCATCCGATCGCATTGTTGATTGCCTTTACACTTTCCGCTTGCACTTTGGCGGAAAATGTAGAAGCTTCCAGCTCGTTTCCCGCACTTGAAACGCGATTCTTCCCCGTAGATGCTCAAGCCAACGTCTTTTATCTTCCTGTGGATGAAAACACTCGTTTTCCCATACAGTTTGAAGCAGGATGGCAAACCGTCTCCCTCGATGTCGAAAACGGCATCGGGGGTCTCTCGGTTCAATCGCCAGGAAGCATACAAAATATCCCAATCGACGTAGTGCAAACCAATCTTCCGGTATTGTGTATCGATATGGAAAGCGGTAACTTGCCGGAAGAAAGTAGGCAGACCGGAAAAATGCGTTTTTACGAAGCAAATGGCAAAGGCGGCGTTCAATGCGTATCTTCCCCGATCGAAATCAACTTGCGCGGCAATACCAGCAGGCGTTACCCTAAAGGGAGCTATAAAATGACGCTGGTAAATCCATCCGACGAACAACAGGACCTAGCACTTGCCGGACTCAGAATGGACGACGACTGGATTCTGAACCCTATGTACTCGGATACTTCCAAAATACGTGAAGCACTAAGTTACTGGCTGTGGGCGGAAATCAACTCCTGCGGTCAGGCGGCTGCAAGCTCAAGCGTTGCCTACGCAGAGGTAATTCTGAATGGAGAATACTATGGTCTTTATGGAATACAGGAACGGGTAGACCGAAAGCAGGTTGACGCAAATCCTCAAACAGATATACTTTATAAAGTAAGAACCAATGAGCGACCAACTCCAGAGGAATTAATGCGCGTTCAAGGCGAGCGCGAATACAAGGGTATAGAGCTTAGCTTCGTCGGAATGTTCGTAACCGACCCATGGTCGCCTGCGGCGGACTACATTGCGCTGCTGGATGGCGAAGAAGCAGCCGTTCATTCAACCCTCTCCATAGACAACGCGGTAGACTACGCGCTCTGGTCGGCGTTGGTTCAAGCGAGAGACGGTCATTATAAAAACCAATTCATTCACTGTGCGTTCGAACAGGGGCAGTATACGCTGTATCATATTCCTTGGGATCTCAATCACACACTTGGAGATTTATGGAATGGAGATGCCGCAGATACAAACTACCTTGAATACGCCGTAACTCGAATCGCTTTGGACGATGCCGTAGAAGCGCTACTAAATCATCCCAGCGAGGAATTGATTTCCAAGCTCCAACTTCGCTGGGCGGAGCTGCGCGAAGGAGCCATCACCGAAGAAAACATTTTATCCCGCGCGCATATGCTTTTCGACACGCTCAATCCTGCCATTCAGCGAGATTCAATGCGCTGGCCGGAATGCGGAATGGGCGAAGGCAACGCCGCGAACATACGAGATATTGAAGATTACATTCGCGTAATCCTGCCCAGACTCGACGGATGGATACGATCGCTGGCAACGGAGAGGTGAACCATGGCAAAGATATGGATTGTGGAAGATGATCCAAAAATTGGGTTGCTAATCGAAATGGCCGTGAAAAAGCTTGGACATGATACGCTGCGCCTGATCGACGCGGCGGAACTGGAGTGTGCGCTCCATTCTCAGAACAGCCTCCCCGACCTTCTGCTGCTTGATATAATGCTTCGCGCCAAAAGCGGTTTCGAAGTATTAAAGGACTGGAAATCGGATCGCCGGATGCGCGCCATTCCGGTTATCATTATTTCCGCCCGCAGTGCAGAGCAGGACAAAGTACGCGGATTAGAGCTGGGTGCCGAGGACTACATTACCAAACCCTTTGGCATTCGGGAATTACAGGCGCGTGTACAAACGGCGCTTCGACGCATTGCCCCCGCAGCGGAACGAATTGTGTTGGGAGAGCTCACTTTACTGCCCGCATCCAGAACGGTATTTGTAAGCGAACGCCACGTGGATTTAACTGCTATGGAATTTGATTTGCTATGCTATCTGGCGCGGCACCACGATACGGTAATCACCCGCCAAACATTGCTGAACGAAGTGTGGGGATACGCTACCCAAGTCGATCTTTCCCGTACCGTGGATTCCCATATCAAAACGCTGCGCACCAAGCTTGGCGATACCGCCGGAGAACCCCGCTTCATTCAAACCGTACGCGGTACCGGCTACCGCCTGATCGCGGGAAAAGCACCATGAAACGGCGGCTGCAAGGAATCTACTGGCGGGGCATTCTCATTACCCTTACAATGGCGCTAATTGCCATCGGCGTAGCGACAAAGCTTAAAATGGACGATACCCGTTCCAATCTTTCCGCCATGTTGGAAGCAGCCTCGCGTTGGACGTTGGATTCCAACGACGATCTACAAACTCTGGCGGACGATATTGCAGGGATTTCTCCGCCTATGCGGGTAACCTTTCTCATGGATTCCGGTATAATTCTCGCCGACAGCGCAGTAGACGCGAATCCCGAAGCAAACCATTATAGCGATCAGGAAATCGTTGCCGCACGCCACGGTGAAACCGGAAGACACCTGCGCATATCGGAAACCAGCGCGACGTTTACACTGTATATGGCGCGCCGCATTGCGCCTCAGCTCATACTGCGCGTAAGCTATCCGGTTTTTGAATTTGCCAGAATGCTGCTTATTTATGGAGTGGCACTGCTTACGCTATTTCTAGTGCTGTATCAATTGCAACGACGACCAATCGCACGCTTCGCTGCAGATCAAGTGCAACAGTTCGAAGATATTGATCGTCTGCTCAGCGGCGAAATACCGCAAGTGAAGTCTATCTTTCCGGAATTTCAACCCGCTTTGGATGCCATC